>NZ_JAPTFQ010000139.1:0-4334 GCF_030985535.1 Stenotrophomonas sp. Sm2128 | reverse complement strand
GCTCGGGCGCCGAGGAACACGTGCTGCGCCGCTGGAAGCTGAAGCACCCGCAGGCCTACCTGGACAGCGCCGGCACTACCGTTCATCGGTCGGGCCAGGCCCGGCGGATGCGATTCACGTTCAGCCTAAAGTAGCGCCGACATCGGCCGACACGGTAGATTCACCAGATCGATCCGCGGGAATCCGGGTACCGCCTGCCGATGTCAGCTGTCTTTTCCATCACTCCTGCCGACAAGAACCGCCTGGCCGCCAGCGATCTGCCACCGCGGGTACGTGAGCTGCTGGGCGCGCTGATCGGCCTGTGCCGGCAGACGCTGGCCGCGCCCCTGATCCTGACCGTCGAGGCGCTGGAGCAGACCCTGCTGCACGACGCCGACCGCGCACGCAATCCGCAGCAGCAGGCCGAGCTGATGGCCCAGCGTGGACAGCTGCACGCCTTCGCCGGCCATTTCGCCGATCGCATGCTCGATGCCGTGGCCGACGCCCTCGCGCGGTTGCGCGAACCGGTCAGCGGTGTCAGTACCAGTGCCAGGCCGCCAGCGCTGCCGGGCATGCTCGGGCTGTCGCTGGTTGATGAGCACGAAGTGGATCGCGACCTGCTGCTGACCGAGATGGTGCGGCGCGAAACCCTGCGTTCAACCAACACACTGAACCTGCTGGGCCAACGCCTGGGCGTACTGGCGGCGGCGCCGGCCTTCGAGGCCGACACCCTGCCGCTGGCACCGCAGGCACTGTGCGCGATGGTGCGCCGGATTGCCGAACAGGACGCGCTGAGCGTCGAGGTACAGCTGGCGCTGTATCGCAGTTTCGAACGGCAGGTGCTGGAACGGCTGGGCGATATCCTTGACCGTGCCAATGCCCTGCTGGCCCAGTCCGGTGTACTGCCGGGGCTGGTCTACACCCCCTACCTGGCACGCTCGTCGAGCACGCGGCGGATCATCACCCAGTCGGTGGGGGGCGGCCGCACCACGCAGCCGGCCAAGCGCACCGCAGCCCCCCTGACCGGCTGGAACGGTTCGGCGCCGGCCGGCTCCTGGTCCAGCCTGGTACAGGACGCCTTCCACGAGGGCGGCGCAGCCGGCCCCGCCACGCCGGGCGTGACCACCTCCACCGGCAGTGCACTGCATGAGCTGCTGCAGCAGGCGCGGCACGGCAGCCCTTCCCCGGCGGACAGCGGCGCGGTGCCCAGCGCGGCAGTCGACGCGGTACTCGCGCGCCTGCAGGCCCAGTCCAGTGCGGCAACCGGTGTGGCCGACCTGCAGGCTGCCGTGGTCGCGCAGCTGCGCAGCGAGCATGGTGCGCAGGCACAGCTGGGCAGTCACGACCGGGACAACCTCGACCTGCTGCGCATGCTGATGCAGCAGGTGCAACAGCAGCAGCGCCCCGATCCAGTGCCGGCCGCGCTGCTGGCCCGCCTGCAGGTACCCCTGGCACGCGCCGCCATGGCCGATCCGGGCTTCTTCGTGCGCGACGAACACCCCGCGCGTGAGCTGCTCAATCAGATCGCCGAAGTCGGCGCCAACTGGCTGGGCGATGAGGATGTCGACCCGCAGCTGCTGCAGCGCATGGCGCAGAGCGTGCAGGGCCTGCTGGGGCAGGATGCGCGTGCGCCGGAAGTCTTTGCCGCCGCCAGTGAAGACGTGCAGCAGCACCAGCGCGCGGCGGCCCATCGTGCCGAACTGGCCGAGCGCCGCCATGTGGAAGCCGCGCGCGGCAAGGAACGATTGGAACTGGCCCGTCGCCAGGCCACCGCACAGATCGACCAGTGCTGCGACACCCGGTCGCCACCGCGCTTCGTGCAGACCTTGCTGCGCCAGGCCTGGGCCGATGCGCTGACCCTCACCCGCCTGCGCCATGGCGACGATTCACCGCAATGGCAGGAGCGCCTGCAACAGACCGAGCGCATCGCTGCCATCACCGCGCAGGCCATCGACGCTCCCGGCGGCACCGATACCGCACTGGCAGCGGACGTGGAGGCCGCATTGCTGCAGGTCGGCTACCACGCCGAGGAAGCCGCCGCTGTCGCGCGCAGGCTGGCCACGCCCGGCGGCGAGGATGAAAGCACCTCGCGTACCGAGCTCAGCGCACGCCTCAAGGCACGTGCGCGCCTGGGCGAGCACGCCGGCACGAACAGTGGCGCCGCACCTGCCACGCCGCGCAGCAGCGCCGAAGAAGCGGCCTACCAACAGCTGTCCAGCCTGCCGTTCGGCAGTTGGTTCGACATCGACACGGGCGATGGCACGATGCGCCGCCAGCGCCTGTCCTGGTACAGCCTGCTGACCGGCCACGCGTTGTTCGTCAATGCGCGCGGGCAGAAGATCACCGATACCGACCTGGATGCGCTGGCACGGCAGATCAGTGCCGGGCGCGCGCAGCTGGTCACCGAAGACAAGGGCCGGCTGGTCGACCGTGCCTGGGAAGCCAGCCTCGGTGCGCTGCGCGCACTGGCCACGGCTCGCGCACAGGAGACCCCCGCATGAAAGCCGTACCGCCGCAGGACACCCGCCGCGCGCCGCGCCGCCAGGTCTCGGACCTGGTGCCGGTTACCGACCAGATGCGCGAGTGCGTGGTCGGGCGCCTCGGCAATGTCTCCGAAACTGGCATGCTGATGCTGGCCAGCATGCCGCTGCGCGAGGATGCGCTGTACCAGCTGCGCTTTCCCTTGCCATTGGGTGATGGCCGCCAGCAGGCCATCGACGTAGGCGTGCATCTGCTGTGGAGCGAGCCCGCACACGTTCCCGGGCAGAGCTGGACCGGCTTCCGCTTCCTGACCCTGTCGCGCGAACATCGGCAGCTGCTGCGGCAGTGGGTGGGCGAAGACAGCGACGAGGGACCGGTTTCGACGGCCTGAGTGCCGGTTCCGGCACAGCGGTTTTTCGCGGTATGCGGCAGAATCTAGGGCCGTTTTCCGTGTCGAGCCACCGCAATGATCCAGCAAGACCCCGGCGCCCTGTATTCCGACCACCTGGCCGTGCTGTGCCGACGCGCCGAACAGGCGCTGGCCCGCGGCGGCTTCGACCATCTGGTGGTGCCCAGCGGCACCCTGCACTACCAGGTGTTCGACGACCGCGACTACCCGTATGCGGTCAACCCGCAGTTCAAGGCCTGGCTGCCGCTGACCCGCGTGCCCAACAGCTGGATCGTGTTCACCCCGGGCAAGCGCCCGGCAGTGATCTTCCACCAGCCCTTCGACTACTGGCACGTGGTACCGGACGCCCCCAGTGGCTGGTGGGTGGAGCACTTCGACATCCACATCATCCGCAAGCCCGAAGAGGCGCTGGCCCTGCTGCCGGCCGACCCGTCGCGCTGCGCGATCCTGGGCGAGCCGCAGAGCGCGCTGGGCAACTACGTGCCGAACAACCCGGCGCCGGTGGTGAACTACCTGGAATGGCACCGAGGCAGCAAGACGCCGTATGAAATCGCACTGATGCGCCAGGCCCAGGTGCTGGGCGTGCGCGGCCACCGCGCCGCCGAGGCCGCGTTCCGCAACGGTGCCGACGAATTCAGCATCCACATGGCGTACTGCCAGGCCGTCGGCCAGGATGCCAACGAGCTGCCCTACGGCAACATCGTGGCGTTGAACGAACACGCCGCCGTGCTGCATTACACCGAGCTGGGCCGCAAGGCACCGCAGCCGCTGCGCAGCTTCCTGATCGACGCCGGCGCCAGTGCGCACGGCTACGCCAGCGACATCACCCGCACCTACGCCGCGCAGGGCCACGACGAATTCGCCGCGATGATTGCGGCCGTCGACGCCGCCCAGCAGCAGATGTGTGCAGCGGTGCGCCCGGGCTTCGACTACAAGCAGCTGCACGTGGACGCACATCTTTCGCTGATGGGCGTGCTGAAGGACTTCGGCGTGATCAAGGTGTCGCCGCAGACCGCGCTGGAGACCGGCGTCAGCGCCGCATTCTTCCCGC
Source organism: Stenotrophomonas sp. Sm2128 (assembly GCF_030985535.1). Lineage (NCBI taxonomy): Bacteria > Pseudomonadati > Pseudomonadota > Gammaproteobacteria > Lysobacterales > Lysobacteraceae > Stenotrophomonas > Stenotrophomonas sp. Sm2128. The sequence continues at coordinate 414 of NZ_JAPTFQ010000139.1, read as the reverse complement.
ACGGCATCGGCCACCTGATCGGCCTGCAGGTGCACGACGTGGCCGGCTTCGCGGCCAGCGACGAGGGCGGCCGCATCGAGCGCCCGGCCGGCCATCCCTACCTGCGCCTGACCCGCGTGCTGGAACCGGGCATGGTGGTGACCATCGAGCCAGGCCTGTACTTCATCGACATGCTGTTGAACGAAGTGAAGGACGCCGGCCATGGTGATGCGATCAACTGGGAGCGCGTGGACTTCTTCCGTCCGTATGGTGGCATCCGCATTGAAGACGAAGTGCTGTGCACTGATGGCGAGGCGGACAACCTGACGCGGCCGGCGTTTGCTGCGGCGAACGGCTGAGCCCCTCGTGGTTGGGCGCTGAATTCAAAAGCCGCGCTTGGTGGGGCGGGGTGGGTTCACGGCGTCCCCCGCGAAC
>NZ_JAPTFQ010000138.1:0-4507 GCF_030985535.1 Stenotrophomonas sp. Sm2128 | reverse complement strand
TGCCCGCCCGCTGCTCGGCCTTGCCGTCGTCGCGGCCCTGGCCGGCTGTGCCGCCACCGCCACCAAGCCGACCGCCGTCGAAGCCAACATCACCACCAAGGCGGTGGGTTATCTGGACAAGAGCGCGGTTCCAGCCAGCCTCGACCTGGTACCGGCTCCACCGGTGGCCGGTTCGGCCGCGCTCGCCCTGGACGAGCAGGTCAGCCGTGAAGCCCGCGCGCTGCGTGGCAGCCCGCGCTTCGCCCAGGCCGGTGTCGATGCGGAACTCGGTTTCCCCGAGGGCGCCAACCACTTCTCCTGCGCCGCCGACATCGACGTCGATGCGGTGAAGACCCCGGCGCTGTATCGCCTGCTGGAGCGCAGCCGGATCGACGCCAGTGCGGCGACCAAGGCAGCCAAGAACCACTACCAGCGCCCGCGCCCGTTCATGGTCAACGGTGAACCGACCTGCTCGCCGAAGGACGAGGAAGGTCTGCGCAAGAACGGTTCCTACCCGTCCGGCCACACCTCGATCGGTTGGGCCTGGGCACTGATCCTGTCCGAGATCGCGCCGGACCGCGCCGATGCCATCCAGGCCCGTGGCCGCAACTACGGCGAGAGCCGCCTGGTCTGCAACGTGCACTGGCAGAGCGACATCCTCGAAGGCCGCTTCATGGGCGCCGCCGCGGTGGCCCGCCTGCACGACAACGCTGCATTCAACAAGGACCTGCTGGCCGCACGCAAGGAAATCGCCGCCGCACGCAAGGCCGGCCTGCACTCCAGCCGCGATTGCACTACCGAGAATGCGGTGCTGAAGGTGCGCCCGCAGAGCGCGCTGTAAGCGCGCGCCGGATCACTCGTTGCCGGCCAGCGGCCGGCACTACCAATGGGCGTAAGGAAGAAGGGCCGGCATTGCGCCGGCCCTTCTTCATTGCATCAACGCAGCCACCGCATCAGAACTTCGCGGTGAACTCCACGCCCCAGGTACGCGGCTCGTTGAGGAAGCCGGTCAGGTTGTTGAAGTCGATCGCACCGACCACGCGGGTCTGGTTGGTCAGGTTGCGGCCGAACACGGCTACGTCGTACTGGCCGTAATCCCAGTTGTAGCCCAGGCGCAGGCCGCCTTCGAGCGAACTACGGCCGCGGAATTCCGGCGACTCGTAGATGAAGAAGTTCACCGCGCTGCGGTAGGCCCAGTCCGTGTAGGCGTACAGCTCGCTGCCATCGCTGAGCGGGAAGCCCACGCGCAGGGTCGCGTTGTGGATCCACTTCGGCGCCTGCGGCAGCGGGTTGCCGTTCACCAGCGCATAGGTCTGGCCGTTGATCACCGTGGTCGGGTCGTTGATGGTGCAGCCACCGCCGCAGATCGCCACCGCCAGATCCTTGTCCTTGATCTCGGTGTCGTTGTAGCTGCTGCCGAAGGTCAGCAGGACGTTGTCGGCCAGGTAGGCTTCCAGGTCCAGTTCCACGCCCTGGCCGATGGTCTTGTCGGCGTTGAGCAGGGTGGCGGTGTTGTTGCTGCCACCCACCGCGATCAGCTGCTGGCCATCGACGTTGTAGCGGAACACGCTCAGGCCCAGGCGCGCGCGGCGCTCGAACAGGTCGGCCTTGATGCCGGCTTCATACGAGATGACCTTCTCCGAATCGGCCTGCGACAGGCCCGGCGCGAAGGCCAGGCGGCCCTGGATCGACGGTGCGCGGAAACCCTTGGCCACGCGGGCGTAGGCGTTGATGTCGTCGGTCAGCTTGTAGACGCCGCTGACATCCCAGCTGACGTCGTTGACGTCGGTGTTGGCCAGGTACGGGCCGCTGACCGGGGTGCCGAACGGAACGGCCTGCAGCACGCTGGCGCTGAAGTCCTTCTTGTCCTGGGTGTAGCGCACGCCGGCGCGCAGCTTGAAGCGATCGGTGACATCGAAGTCGCCCGAAGCGAACACCGCCCACGCCTTGTTGCGCTGGTTCTGCACCACGTGGCCGGTCTGTGGATTGCCCGGGGTCAGCGAGTCGTAGTTGAAGTTGTTGATGGTCACGTCTTCATCGAAGTAGAAGACGCCGGCCTGCCAGTCGAAGCGGCCCCACTCGTTGGACTCGATCCGCACTTCCTGCGTCCACTGGCGGTGGTGCGGCAGGCCGTCGGCCGACTCCGACGAGAATGGAATCAGGCCCGGGCCGTAGTTGCCGGCACCGAGGAAGGCCGCACCGTAGCCGCCGTCGATGTCGCCACGGTTGAGCGATTCGGCGGTCTCGTAGCCGGTGATCGAATGCAACGTCACCGAGCCGAGGTTCCACTGCAGGCGCGCGCTGCCGCCCCAGGTTTCCAGGTCGGAGAAGTTGACGCCGTCGTTGGCCACCTTGTCGCGGTCGAAGTTCTCGACCAGCGAATTGCCACCCTTCTGGATGATGTTGGCGCGGAACAGGCGGGCGGTGCCGTTGAGCTTGCGCTTGTGCAGGTTGAACAGCGCTTCGAAGTCGTCGCCTTCGTACAGGAACTGCACGCGGCCGGCGGCTTCGTCATAGCCTTCGAAACCACTGTTGGGGGCACCGGCGCGGGTGTTGTCGACCCAGTCATCGCGGCGCTGGTAGATCGCCGAGACACGTGCCGACCAGCGGTCGGTCAGCGGGCCGCCGTAGGCGCCCTGCACGTTCCAGCTGTTGTAGCTGCCGTAGCCCACGCGCACGTAGCCGTCGGCATCCTGCGACGGTCGCGCCGAATCGAACTTGACCACGCCGGCCGGGGTATTGCGGCCGAACAGCGTGCCCTGCGGGCCACGCAGCACTTCCACGTTGGCCAGGTCGAACAGCGGGAAGCCCTTCAGCAGCGGGCTTTCCTGCACCACGTCGTCATACACCAGCGACACCGGCTGCGAAGCATTGAGGTCGAAATCGGTGTTGCCCAGGCCGCGGATGTAGAAGCGCGGGAAGGCACGGCCGTAGGACGACTCGATGTTGAGGCTGGGCACGCGCGCGGCCAGGAAGCGGATGTCATCGCCGGCCGAGCCGAGCACATCCAGCTTCTCGCCCTGGATCGCGCTCAGTGCGACCGGTACGTCCTTGGCGTTCTCGACGCGGCGCTGCGCGGTCACCTGCAGGGCATCGAGGGCAACCGGATCCTTGGCGGCGGGGGTTTCCTGAGCGGCTGCTACCAGCGGCAGCAGGGCGGAAAGAGCGGCAACGAGGGGGCGCGCGACCGGAAGGCGGCCACGGGAAGTACGGGTCGGGGACATGGCGGTAGGCTGTGTTTGGAGGGGTGGTAAAACGGCGCTACCAGATAATTGTTGCAATACAGCACCTACGCCGCAAATGCCCGCCGTTCATGGCCCCGTCGCCGGCGCCCCCGGGCGCTCGCTAGACTCGGGGTTTCCAACGCGACGGACCCGCCGCCATGACCCAGTGGTACTTCCATGCCTCCGCCCAGGCCGAGCGCATCGGCCCGCTTGATGACGAGGCCGCGCGCCGCTACGCGCAGGCCAATCCGCGCGCGCTGGCCTGGTGCCAGGGCATGAGCGGGTGGACACCGATCGCCGAGGTGGCCGAGCTGCAGGCGGCGGCCCCGGGCATGCCCAACACCCCACCGCCGGTCCCCGCCGGCGCCAGCAGCCGCGCCGACGACATCGAGTTCCGCATCGTCGGCCATGAAATGCAGTTCGTGGAGATCGAGCTCGACCCCGGCGAGAGCGCCATCGCCGAGGCCGGCGCATTGATGTTCAAGGACGCCACGGTACAGATGGACACGGTGTTCGGCGCCGCCAACGGCGACCAGGGCGGCGGCTTCATGGGCAAGGTGATGGCCGCCGGCAAGCGCGTGCTGACCGGTGAGAGCCTGTTCGCCACCGTCTACACGCAGAGCGGGCACGGCAAGGGCAAGGTCGCCTTCGCTGCGCCCTACCCGGGCACGGTGCTGGCGATGAAACTGGACCAGCACGGCGGCCGCCTGATCTGCCAGAAGGACAGCTTCCTGGCCGGTGCGCGCGGCGTGCAGATCGGCGTGCAGTTCCAGCGCAAGATCATGACCGGCCTGTTCGGTGGTGAGGGTTTCATCATGCAGAAGCTGGAAGGCGACGGCTGGGTGTTCATCCACGCCGGCGGCTGCGTGGTGGAACGCGAGCTGGCTGCCGGCGAGCGCCTGGACGTGGATACCGGCTGCGTGGTGGCCTACCACCCGACCGTGGACATGGACGTGCGCCGTGTTGCGGGCATCAAGAGCATGCTGTTCGGCGGCGAGGGCGTGTTCCTGGCCACGCTGACCGGCCCAGGCAAGGTCTGGCTGCAGTCGCTGCCGTTCTCGCGCCTGGCCGGCCGCATGTGGATGGCCGCGCCGCAGGGCGGTGGCCAGAACCGCGGCGAGGGTTCGGTACTGGGCGGCCTGGGCCGGATGCTGGACGGCGACAACCGCTTCTGACCGCCTCCGGTCGTTCCGTCCGCTGGCCGGCAACCCCATGGACCTTGGCACGCATCCCGGTAGTGCCGGCCGCTGGCCGGCAACCCCATGGACCGTTGCCAGTTTCCCTATGGTTGCCGGGCAGCGGCC
>NZ_JAPTFQ010000137.1:0-4595 GCF_030985535.1 Stenotrophomonas sp. Sm2128 | reverse complement strand
GTGCCGACCAAGGTCGGCACCCACCCGGCATGGCCCGGCGCTACCTGGGGATGCCCCTGGTTAGGGGCGGACCGGCAACGCCACCGGGCGCAGCGGCGCGGCATCGCCACCGCGGATCTTCAGCGGGCCGCCGATGAAGGCGAACTCGTAGACCTTGTCGCGGGCCAGTTCGTCCAGCGCCACCAGCTCGATGATCGGCGCGCCCTGCTGGGCCAGCAGGTAGGTGTGCAGCGGCACGTAGTCGTCGGACACCTCCGAGGGGAAGGTCTCGAAGCTGAGGTTGTCGGCGCCGACGATCATCGCGCCGCTGTCCTCCACCAGGAAGCGCGCCGCGTCCAGGCCCATGCCCGGCGGGTTGGCCATGTAGGCCTTGGGCTGTTCGAACAGGCGCATGCGGCCGGTGCGGATCAGCACCACGTCGCCCTGCTGCAGTTTCACCTTCTGGCGTGCCAGCGCATCCTTCAGGTCCTGGCGGGTGACGCGGTAGCTGTCCGGCAGCATGTCCACGCCCTTGGCGGCGGCCACGTCGATCAGCACGCCACGCGCGATCAGCGGCGGGAACTTCTCGATGCCGGTGACATTCCAGCCACGGTCGCCGAGGTGCTTGTCGGCCTCGAAGCCGTTCCAGATCTTTCCATGGATGCCGAAGTGGTTCAGCGCATCGATGTGGGTGCCGGTGTGGCTGTACATCGAGAACGCGGTGCCGGTGTAGCTGCGGGTGAGGTTCATGGTTTCACCCACGCCCATCGGATCATCCATCACCGTGCCGCGCGGGGTGTGGGTCATCCAGAACTGGTAGTGCGGGTCGCCGGCATCCTGCCAGCTGGGCATGCCGACGTAGTATTCGGTGGCCAGGTCATAGGCCTTGCCGCCGCTGACCCGCGACAGGATCGCCGCACGCGAGGCCTCGGTGATCAGGTTGAGGCGGCCGATCTCGTCCTTCGGCCCCCAGGGGCTGGTGCCGACCTGCTGGTCGGAGGGAACGCGTTCGTGCGCGGACACGGTGGTGGAAGCGGCGGTGCCGGCCAGCAGCAGGGCCAGCGCGGTGGCCAGGGTACGTGGGGTCATGGGGAATCTCCTTGCAGGGTGGGGGGATGGTGCGGCTCAGGCCGCGACCAGGTGCGCCAGGGCCTGGCGCAGGTGTGGCAGCGGCAGGGTCTGCAGGCGCAGGCCGTTGCCGCCGATCACGGTGGGTATGGAACGGATGCCGAGGGCAGCGGCTTCGGCACGATCGGCCTGCACGCGCTGGCGCACTGTGTCGCTGCGCATGTGGTCAGCGAAGGCGCCACGTGGATGGCCCAGCGATTCGGCGATATCCAGCAGTACTTCGGCATCGCCGATGTTGCGGTGCTGGTGCAGGTGCGCCCACTGCACGGCATCGAACATCGCGCCATGGGCGTCGTTGCCACCAAGCATGCCGGCGGCCTGGCAGGCCAGTGCGCCGAGCCAGCCGGATGGATACTCGAAGTCCTGTGCGCGCATGCCTTCGATATCGATGCGCGCGGTGTCTTCATGCGCGGCGCAGTCGGTCCAGTGGCGCAGGATGATCGCTTTGGCGCGCTCCATCGAGCCGAACACCTCGACCATCTGCGCGCGCGAGTCCTGCAGCACGAAGCTGCGGTGGCGCACCTGGATGCCGAGTTCGGCCGAGACCTGCTGCAGGCGCGGGGCCAGCACGAAGCACCAGCCGCAGACCACGTCGTGGAAGAAATCGACCACCGGCGCGGCGGTGGCGGGGGAAGGAACGGAAGACATCTGCCTGCCATCGGTGAGAGGGGAGGCGGCAGATTAGGCAGCGCGGCGTGGCCGAAACAGCACGCCGCGGGCAGCTCAGTTTTCGCTGGCGGTTACGAATCCAGGCCAGCGCAGCCGGGCAGCTCGGCGTGCAGGAAATCGATGAACGCACGCACCTTGGGCTGCAGGTGGCGCGACGTGGGGTAGACCGCATGCACGAAGCGTGGCGGATAGCGGTGGTCGGGCAGCACCTGCTGCAGTTCGCCACGGGCCAGTGCCGGTGCCGCCAGGAACGAGGGCAGGGCGCCGATGCCCATGCCGGCCACCAGCAGGTCGCGCAGCAGCAGGCTGTTGTTGACGGTGACGCGCGCCGGCAGGGTGATCGTCACCTGGCCATCGGGGCCGAGCAGCGGCCAGCTGCCGGGCGAGTCGGACAGGCTGTAGGCCAGCACGCTGTGCGCCTGCAGATCGTCCACCGCCTGCGGTGCCGGATGCTGCCGCAGGTAGGACGGGGCCGCGCACAGCACCTGCTGCAGCGACGCCAGCCGGCGCGCCACCAGGCGTGAATCATCCAGCTCGGCACGCAGCCGCAGCGATACATCGAAACCCTCACCGACTGCATCGAGCAGGCGATCTTCCATCACCAGATCCAACGACAGCTGCGGATGCTGCTGCAGGAAGCGTGGCAGCAGCGGCGACAGCGTGCTCAGCGCGAACGACTGCGGCGCGTTCACGCGCAGGCGCCCGGCCACGTCGCCGCGCTGTTCGGCGATGCCGCGTTCCAATGCGTCCAGCTCGTCAAGCAGGCGGCAGCATTCGCGGTAATAGGCGTGGCCGGTCTCGGTCAGGCTCATGCGCCGCGTGGTCCGCTGCAGCAGTACCACGCCCAGATGCGCTTCCAGCGTGCGCAGCTGTTTGCTCAGGCCGGCGGGCGACATGCCGAGGTCTTCGGCAGCGCGGGCCAGCCCGCCGCGTTCGACGATGCGGCGGAAGGCACGCATCAGGTTGAAGGAATCCATGCCGGCCCCGGGCGCGATGAGGGCGCCATTGTAGAGCCGCGCCATGCGTGGATGTGGGAAACGCGGCGCCGACCAAGGTCGGCGTCTACCCGGTGCGTGCGGGTTGCGCTGTTTGTTCAAGCCAGCACCCCATACGCGGCGCCAGCATGCAGGCCCCTCACTTTCCGGGTTGCCCATGAAGCACTGGATGCTCCGCCTGTATGCCCCGCTGTTCCTGCTGGGCTTCGTTGCCACTGCCGTCGTCTGGGTCGGCCATTGCCACGGTGATCCGTTGTGGCTGCTGGCCTTGCTGGCGGCCGCCATCGCGGTCTCGTTCGCCGCCGAGCGTGCCTGGCCGTACGACCCCGCGTTCAACCACGACCACGGCGACAGCCTGCGTGACAGCCTGCATGCACTGGTCAACGAAAGCCTGAACCTGCTGTCGATCGCGGCGGTGCCGCTGCTGGCGGCAATCATTCCGTGGCAGTTGTGGCCGGTGCAGTGGCCATTCGCGCTGCAGGTGCTGCTGGCCATCGTCTGCGCTGATCTGGGCATCACCCTGGTGCACTACGCCAGCCATCGCATCGGCTGGTTGTGGCGGCTGCATGCGGTGCACCACAGCGTCACCCGCATGTACGGCTTCAACGGGCTGATGAAACACCCGCTGCATCAGGCGGCCGAAGCGGTGGGCGGCGTGCTGCCGCTGCTGCTGTTGGGCCTGCCGATGCCGGTGGCTGCGGTGCTGGCTTTCGCCATTGCCATCCAGCTGCTGCTGCAGCACTCCAACGTTGACATGCGTCCCGGCGTGCTCGGCCGGGTGATGGCCTGGGCGCCGCTGCACCGCTTCCACCACATGCGTTACGGCACCGCGGGCGACGTCAACTTCGGCCTGTTCCTGACCGCCTGGGACCATCTGCTGGGGACCGCCTTCGATGCGCCGGGTTATCGGCTGCAGCAACGCGACCTTGGCATCGGCAGCCAGCCGGACTATCCGCGCGATTATCCGGGGCAGCTGCTGGCGCCGTTCCGCGAATTGCCGCATGGCGAGGTGCCGGAGTTGCCGGAAGGCCTGCGCAGGCGCGAATGATTGAACATGTCAGGCCGCGTGCAGCTGCAGGCCCTGCAGCTGCGCGGCACCGATGCCGAACATGCGGCGCAGGCTGCGCGAGAGATGGGCCAGATCGGCGAATCCAGCGGCATGCGCACTGTCGGTCAGGTTGTGACCGCTCAGATGATGCATCAGCGCGCGGCGCAACCGTTGCCACAGTACCCAGCCGCGCAGGGTCACTGCCAGCTCGGACTGGAAACGCCGGTGCAGTTGGCTGGTCGACAGGTGCGCCGCCTCGGCGATATCGGCGGCCGGCACCGGGCCGGGCAGGTGCTGGGCAATACGGGCCAACGCCGCCTGCACGCGGCGGTCCAGCGGCTGTGGGCGGCTCAACCGTGGCAGCCAGTCGTGCAGTTCCATCGCAGTGCCCGGCAGCGCGTGCAGGTGCTGCTGGATCTGTTCGAGGTCGGCATGCGCCGGCTCAAGGAACACCGTACAGCCCGCTTCCGGCGCCGACAGGATCGCGTGCGTCTGGAAGGACGGCAGCCACAGCCGTTGGCCCTGCTGCCGTACGCCATCGACTTCGACCTGCCAGGGCGTATCGTCGCTCAACAGCAGTTGATGGGCGTAGTGTGCATGCGAGGCGCTGCCACCGGCATGGCCCTGCAGCACGGCCACGTGAGCATCCAGCAGCAACGTGCCATTCCAGGGCGGGGCGGGGGAGGACATGGAGGGATTGTAGATCCACGCCATGCGTGGATGAATCTCCATCGAAATCGAGTAATTCGACAATGAAACGAAGAGCATCCACGCAT
>NZ_JAPTFQ010000136.1:0-4674 GCF_030985535.1 Stenotrophomonas sp. Sm2128 | reverse complement strand
CCCCCCCCCCCCCCACTACCCCATTCACCGACCTGAGTGAAATCTGACCGGGTCGGCCGATTTTGCTGCACTGCAAAATGCCATACGGTACCGTCTGGTCCTAGTATCAAACAATCGTTTGATTAAGGTCCGCCCACCGATGGCCAAGCCCGCCCACTTCTCGACCAAGGACCGGATTCTCGGCGCGGCCGAGGAGCTGTTCGCCCAGCACGGCTTCGCCGGCACCTCGCTGCGCCAGGTGACCAGCCAGGCCGACGTCAACATCGCCGCGGTCAACTACCACTTCGGCTCCAAGGAAAACCTGGTCAACGAGGTGTTCCGCCGCCGCATGGACGAGATGACCGGTGCCCGCCTGTCGCAGCTCGAGCGCGCCCGCGCCGAGCACCCGGGTGAACTGCGCCCGGTGCTGGCGGCCTTCGTCGAGCCGGCCCTGGCGCTGGCCCAGGACCGCCAGAACGGCGGCGCCTTCGTGCGCGTGATCGCCCGCGCCTACGCCGAGAAGAACGACAACCTGCGCAAGTTCCTGTCCGACCACTACGGCCACGTGCTGCGTGCGTTCGGCAAGGCCATCGGCGAGTGCGTGCCGGACCTGAGCAAGGAGGAGCTGTACTGGCGCCTCGACTTCCTGGCCGGCTCGCTGACCTATGCGATGGCCGACTTCGGGCTGATCAAGCGTCCCGCCGGTGTCACCGAAGCGGCGCATCGTGCCCATGCCGCCCACGAACTGATCCATTTCGCCGAAGCCGGGTTCCGCGCCGCCGCACGCGCCAGCGCCCTGCCCGCTTCCCTTGATTCCACCCAGTAACTGCTGACCAACAAAGGCCCTACACCATGTCCAATTCCCTGCTAGTCCGCCGCGCCGCCGTGCTGGGTGCCGGCGTCATGGGTGCCCAGATCGCCGCCCATCTCACCAATGCTGGCGTCGACACCGTGCTGTTCGACCTGCCTGCCAAGGAAGGTCCGGCCGACGGCATCGTGCTGAAGGCGATCGCCAACCTGGGCAAGCTGAGCCCGGCGCCGCTGGCCAGCAAGTCGCTGGCCGAAGCCATCACTCCGGCCAACTACGAGTCCGGCCTGGAGCAGCTGAAGGACTGCGACCTGATCATCGAGGCCATCGCCGAGCGCATGGACTGGAAGCAGGACCTGTACAAGAAGATCGCCCCGTTCGTGGCCGACCACGCGGTGCTGGCCTCCAATACCTCGGGCCTGGGCATCAACAAGCTGGCCGACGTGCTGCCCGAGCAGCTGCGCCACCGCTTCTGCGGCGTGCACTTCTTCAACCCGCCGCGCTACATGCACCTGGCCGAGCTGATCCCGGCCACCACCACCGATGCCGCCGTGCTGGAAGGACTGGAAGCATTCCTGGTCACCACCCTGGGCAAGGGCGTGGTGTACGCCAAGGACACCCCGAACTTCATCGGCAACCGCATCGGCGTGTTCTCGATCCTGTCCACCATCCACCACACCCAGCAGTTCGGCCTGGGCTTCGATGAAGTGGACGGCCTGACCGGCCCGCTGGTCGGTCGCCCGAAGTCGGCCACCTACCGCACCTCCGACGTGGTCGGCCTGGACACCATGGCCCACGTCATCAAGACCATGGGCGACACCCTGCCGAATGACCCGTGGCATGAATTCTTCAAGTCGCCGAAGTGGCTGGACGCGCTGATTTCCAAGGGCGCGTTGGGCCAGAAGACCGGCGCCGGCATCTTCCGCAAGGTCGGCAAGGACATCGTCGTGCTGGACCTGGAGAAGCAGGACTACCGCCCGGCCGACCGCACTGCCGCACCGGACGTGGTCGAGATCCTGAAGATCAGGAACCCGGCCGAGAAGTTCGCCAAGCTGCGCGAGAGCCAGCACCCGCAGGCGCAGTTCCTGTGGGCGACCTTCCGCGATCTGTTCCACTACAGCGCCTACCACCTGGCCGACATTGCCGAGACCGCGCGCGATGTCGACCTGGCCATCCGCTGGGGCTACGGCTGGTCGCTGGGCCCGTTCGAAACCTGGCAGGCCGCCGGCTGGAAGCAGGTGGCGCAGTGGATCGCCGATGACATCGTCGCCGGCAAGAGCATGAGCAACGCCCCGCTGCCGGATTGGGTCTTCGATGGCCGCGACGGCGTGCATGCCGCCGAGGGCAGCTACAGCCCGTCGCGCAACGCCAAGCTGCCGCGCTCGTCGCTGCCGGTGTACCAGCGCCAGCGTTTCCCGGATCCGCTGCTGGGCGAGACGTTCGCGCCGGGCGAGACCGTGTTCGAGAACGACGGCCTGCGCATGTGGCACGACGGTGATGGCATCGCCGTGGTCAGCTTCAAGACCAAGATGAACACCGTGTCCGACCAGGTGCTGGACGGCCTGCAGGAATGCGTGAGCCGCGCCGAGAAGGACTTCCAGGGCCTGGTGATCTGGCAGCAGAAGGAGCCCTTCTCCGCCGGTGCCGACCTGGCCGGTGCATTGGGCCTGCTGCAGGCCGGCAAGGTCGACCAGTTCGAGGAAATGGTCGCCAACTTCCAGCGCACCAGCCAGCGCATCAAGTACTCGCTGGTGCCGGTGGTGGCAGCGGTGCGTGGCCTGGCCCTGGGCGGCGGCTGCGAGTTCCAGATGCACAGCGCCAAGACCGTGGCCTTCCTGGAAAGCTACATCGGCCTGGTCGAGGCCGGTGTCGGCCTGCTGCCGGCCGGTGGCGGCCTGAAGGAACTGGCCGTGCGTGCCTCGCAGGCCGCAGGCCCGGGCGGTGACGTGTTCGCCGAACTGAAGAAGACCTTCGAGACCGTGGCGATGGCCAAGGTGTCCAACTCGGCGGTCAACGCCAAGGAACTGGGCCTGCTGCGCAGTACCGACAAGGTGGTGTTCAACAGCTACGAGGCCCTGCACATCGCCAAGGCCGAAGCCCGTGCACTGGCCGAAGCGGGCTACCGTCCGCCGCTGCCGGCACGCCGCATCCAGGTGGCCGGTGACGTGGGCATCGCCACCTTCAAGATGATGCTGGTCAACATGCTGGAAGGCCGTTTCATCAGCCCGTACGACTACGAGATCGCCGAACGCATCGCCACCGTGCTGTGCGGTGGCAAGGTCGACCGCGGCACCCTGGTGGACGAAGAGTGGCTGCTGACCCTGGAGCGCAAGCACTTCGTCGAACTGGCCCAGCAGGAAAAGACCCAGGCCCGCATCGCGCACATGCTGAAGACCGGCAAGCCGCTGCGTAACTGATTGATGGCGGGTGCCGACCCCTGGTTGGCACTCCTCTGCCTCTGGTGGGTGCCGACCGTTGGTCGGCACTCCGGCTAAAAAATTCGAGAGATCACTGCAATGACCAAGCAAATCCAGGACGCCTACATCGTCGCCGCCACCCGTACCCCGGTCGGCAAGGCGCCCAAGGGCATGTTCCGCAACACCCGCCCCGACGACATGCTTGCGCACGTGCTGCGCAGCGTCGTCGCCCAGGCCCCGGGCGTGGACGTCAACCGCATCGATGACGCGATCATCGGCTGCGCCATGCCGGAAGCCGAGCAGGGCATGAACGTGGCGCGCATCGGCGTGCTGCTGGCCGGCCTGCCCAACACCATCGCCGCACAGACCGTGAACCGCTTCTGCTCCTCCGGCCTGCAGGCCGTGGCGCAGGCCGCCGACGCGATCCGCCTGGGCAACGCCGACCTGATGCTGGCTGGTGGCACCGAGTCGATGTCGATGGTGCCGATGATGGGCAACAAGATCGCCATGGCGCCGAGCGTGTTCGACAACGACCACGTGGCCATCGCCTACGGCATGGGCATCACTGCCGAGAAGGTCGCCGAAGAGTGGAAGGTCTCGCGCGAAGACCAGGACGCCTTCGCCCTCGCCTCGCACCAGAAGGCCATGGCCGCGATCCAGAACGGCGAGTTCAAGGACGAGATCAGCCCGTACGAGATCGTCTCGCACCTGCCGGACCTGGCCGACGGCCAGCGCATCATCACCCGCAACAAGATCGCCGACACCGACGAAGGCCCGCGCCCGGATTCCTCGGCTGAAGGCCTGGCCAAGCTGCGCCCGGTGTTCCGCAACGGCCAGTTCGGCGGCACCGTCACCGCCGGCAACTCGTCGCAGATGAGCGACGGCGCCGGTGCCGTGCTGCTGGCCTCGGAACAGGCGATCAAGGACTACGGCCTGACCCCGCTTGCCCGTTTCGTCAGTTTCTCGGTGGCCGGCGTGCGCCCGGAAGTGATGGGCATCGGCCCGATCGCTGCGATTCCGAAGGCACTGAAGCAGGCCGGCCTGACCCAGGACCAGCTGGATTGGATCGAGCTCAACGAAGCCTTCGCCGCGCAGTCGCTGGCGGTGATCCGCGATTGCGGCCTGGATCCGAGCAAGGTGAACCCGCTGGGTGGCGCGATTGCCCTGGGCCACCCGCTGGGTGCGACCGGCGCGATCCGTACCGCCACCCTGCTGCACGGCCTGCGTCGTCGCCAGCAGAAGTACGGCATGGTGACGATGTGCATCGGCACCGGCATGGGCGCAGCGGGTATTTTCGAGGCGCTGTAAGGATCAAGGCGTTGCCGGCTGATTGTTGGTTGGCTGTGGGGCCCGGGTGGGTGAGGCTGCCCGGGACACGCCGTGAACCCCCAGACCGGCCCAGCCGCTGGCGGCTGTGCGTTCGGGCGCTTGCGAAGCAGTGCTTCGCAAGCAAAGCGCCCTCACCCATGG
>NZ_JAPTFQ010000135.1:0-4929 GCF_030985535.1 Stenotrophomonas sp. Sm2128 | reverse complement strand
CTTCCGGTGGGTGCCGACCGTTGGTCGGCACACCCGAAGGGTTGATGAGGTTGCCGGCCAGCGGCCGGCACTACCATTACGCGGCGACCGGCGCCTGCGGAGGCGAGGAAGGGCTGTTGCCGTTGTCGTCCGGATGGTCGTCGTCGTTGTCGGCGTCATCGCGCCAGCGCCAGTCGGCCGGCGTCAACGGATCCAGGCCATAGGCGATGCGCGCCTTGTCGCACTGCGGGCTGGCCTTGCCGTACTCCCACGATGCATCCACCTCGCGGCACACGCTGGGCCGGTTGGGATGGATGGTGCAGCGTGAATACACGCCGATCTGCGCATCCAGCGCCACGCAGCGCACCGGCTTGGAATGGGTGCCGCGCATGCACAGGCGGTGCGGGTCCAGCACCTCGGTGAGCTGGTGCGGCACGCCGCCGGGGGTGACCTCGTCTGATTCCATCCAGTGGAAGGCCACGCGGTACTGGGTGCAGCAGGCGCCGCAGGTCATGCAGGGATGTTGCATGGGCAAGCCGCCTCGGGCGGCAGTCGGAATCAGGAACGAGGGTGCGGATTTTCCACGAAGTGGGCCGCCGCGCAAGAAATTCCGTAAGCGGCGACAATGAACGGATGAACCGACCCTGCAATATTGCCGCCCGCTTGCCTGAACTGGCGCGTGAACGGCCTGATCAGATCGCCATCCGCTGCCCTGGCCGCCGTGGCGCCGGCAACGGCATGGCCGCCTACGACGTGACCCTGGATTACCGCCAGCTGGACGCTCGCAGCGACGCCATGGCGGCCGGCCTGGCCGGCTACGGGATCGGCCGTGGAGTGCGCACGGTGGTGATGGTGCGGCCGTCGCCGGAGTTCTTCCTGCTGATGTTTGCCCTGTTCAAGCTGGGCGCGGTGCCGGTGCTGGTCGACCCGGGCATCGACAGGCGCGCGCTGAAGCAGTGCCTGGACGAGGCGCAGCCGGAGGCCTTCATCGGCATTCCGCTGGCGCACGTGGCGCGGCTGGTGCTGCGCTGGGCACCCTCGGCGGCGCGCCTGGTGACCGTGGGCCGCCGCCTCGGCTGGGGCGGGACCACGCTGGCCGCGCTGGAGCGCGCCGGCGCCAAGGGTGGGCCGATGCTGGCCGCCACCGACGGCGAGGACATGGCCGCGATCCTGTTCACCAGCGGCTCCACCGGCGTGCCCAAGGGCGTGGTCTACCGCCACCGCCACTTCGTCGGCCAGATCCAGCTGCTGGGCAGCGCCTTCGGCATGGAAGCGGGCGGGGTGGACCTGCCGACCTTCCCGCCGTTTGCCCTGTTCGACCCGGCGCTGGGCCTGACCTCGGTCATCCCGGACATGGACCCGACCCGGCCGGCGCAGGCCGACCCGGCGCGCCTGCACGACGCCATCCAGCGCTTCGGCGTGACCCAGCTGTTCGGCTCGCCGGCGCTGATGCGGGTGCTGGCGAAGCATGGCCGGCCGCTGCCGACGGTGACCCGGGTGACCTCGGCGGGTGCGCCGGTGCCGCCGGACGTGGTCGCCACCATCCGCAGCCTGCTGCCGGCCGACGCGCAGTTCTGGACGCCGTATGGCGCCACCGAGTGCCTGCCGGTGGCGGTGGTCGAAGGCCGCGAGCTGGAACGCACGCGCGCCGCCACCGAGGCCGGCGCCGGCACCTGCGTGGGCAGCGTGGTGGCGCCGAACGAAGTGCGCATCATCGCCATCGATGACGCGCCGCTGGCCGACTGGTCGCAGGCGCGCGTGCTGGCGGTTGGCGAAGTGGGAGAAATCACGGTGGCTGGCCCGACCGCCACCGACAGCTACTTCAACCGCCCGCAGGCCACGGCCGCAGCGAAGATCCGCGAGACGCTGGTCGATGGCAGCACCCGCGTGGTGCATCGCATGGGCGACGTCGGTTACTTCGATGCGCAGGGTCGCCTGTGGTTCTGCGGGCGCAAGACGCAGCGCGTGGAAACCGCGCGCGGACCGCTGTACACCGAACAGGTCGAGCCGGTGTTCAACACCGTCACAGGCGTGGCGCGCACCGCGCTGGTCGGTGTCGGCGCCGCCGGTGCGCAGGTGCCGGTGCTGTGCGTGGAACTGCTGCGCGGCCAGTCCGACAGCCCGGCGCTGCAGGAAGCGCTGCGTGCGCATGCCGCAGCGCGCACGCCTGAGGCCGGCCTGCAGCACTTCCTGGTGCATCCGGCGTTCCCCGTCGATATCCGTCACAACGCCAAGATCGGCCGCGAGAAGCTCGCCGTCTGGGCCAGCGCCGAACTGGAGAAGCGCGCATGAAGATCCTGGTCACCGGTGGTGGTGGGTTCCTTGGCCAGGCGCTGTGCCGCGGGCTGGTCGAACGTGGCCACCAGGTACTGGCGTTCAACCGCAGCCATTATCCGGAGCTGCAGGTGATGGGCGTGGGCCAGATCCGTGGCGACCTGGCCGACCCGCAGGCGGTCCTGCATGCGGTGGCCGGCGTCGATGCGGTATTCCACAACGGTGCCAAGGCCGGTGCGTGGGGCAGCTATGACAGCTACCACCAGGCCAATGTGGTCGGCACCGACAACGTCATCGCCGCCTGCCGTGCGCACGGTATCGGCCGGCTGGTCTACACCTCCACGCCCAGCGTGACGCACCGGGCCACGCACCCGGTAGAAGGCCTCGGCGCCGACGAGGTGCCGTACGGCGAAGATTTCCAGGCGCCCTATGCGGCCACCAAGGCGATTGCCGAACAGCGCGTGCTGGCGGCCAATGACGCGTCGCTGGCGACGGTGGCGCTGCGTCCGCGCCTGATCTGGGGCCCTGGCGACCAGCAGCTGGTACCGCGCCTGGCCGAACGTGCACGACAGGGCCGCCTGCGCCTGGTGGGCGATGGCAGCAACAAGGTCGATACCACCTACATCGACAACGCCGCGCTTGCCCACTTCCTCGCCTTCGAGGCACTGGCGCCCGGTGCCGCATGTGCAGGCAAGGCCTACTTCATTTCCAACGGCGAACCGCTGCCGATGCGCGAGCTGGTCAACAAGCTGCTGCAGGCGGTGGGTGCACCGACCGTGGACAAGGCGATCAGCTTCAAGACCGCGTACCGTATCGGCGCCATCTGCGAGCGGCTGTGGCCGCTGCTGCGCCTGCGCGGCGAACCGCCGTTGACCCGGTTCCTGGCCGAACAGCTGTGCACGCCGCACTGGTACAGCATGGAGCCGGCCCGCCGTGACTTCGGCTATGTGCCGCAGGTCAGCATCGAAGAAGGGCTGCGCAGGCTGAAGGCTTCATCTGCTGCATAGATCGCCATCACTGGTTGCACACCGCAGGATCGGGAGGATGGACCCACGCCATCCAAGGCTCGACCACCCGCGAGGAGCGCCATGCTGCATTACGCCATCATTTTCTTTGTCATCGCCATCATCGCCGCCGTTCTGGGTTTCTCCGGTATCGCCGGCGCCGCAACGAACATCGCCTGGATCCTGTTCGTGGTGTTCCTGATCCTTGCGGTGATCTCGATGTTCCGCAAGCGAGGCTAGCCGGTAGTGCCGGCCGCTGGCCGGCATCGCTTTCCGCAGAGTCGAGCCATGCTCGACTCTGCGGGCGATCACCACGTTACACAGCGCTCTGCAGCCCGCGATCGGCCTCATGGCGTTCCAGCGCCAGTTCGATCAGGCGCGTGATCAGCGCGGTGTAGTCGACACCGCTGGCGCCCCACAGCTTCGGGTACATGCTGATGCGGGTGAAGCCCGGCAGCGTGTTGACCTCGTTGATGACGATCTCGCCGTCTGCGGTGAGGAACACATCCACGCGCGCCATGCCCGCACACTCCAGCGCCTGGTAGGCCTGCCGCGCGATCTGCTGGATGCGCGCCTGGGTGGCGGCGTCGATGTCGGCCGGCACCACCACGTCAGCGCCATTGGCATTGATGTACTTGGTGTCGTAGGCGTAGAACTCGTCGTGCACCACCACCTCGCCGCATACGCTGGCCTGCGGATGCTCGTTGCCCAGCACCGCGCATTCGATCTCGCGGCCGACCACCGCCGATTCCACCAGCACCTTGTGGTCGTAGCGCAGCGCCAATGCCAGTGCCTCGGCAAAGCCCGCCGCATCCTTGACCTTGCTCACACCCACCGACGAACCCTGGTTGGCCGGCTTCACGAACAGCGGCAGGCCGAGCTGGGCGATCACTGCATCGGCATCCACCTCCGCGGCCTCATGGCGGCGGATGCACAGCCACGGCGCCACCTGCAGCCCCGCGTCGCGCAGCAGGCGCTTGGTCACGTCCTTGTCCATCGCCACCGCCGAGCCCAGTACCGGCGAACCGACGAAGGGCAGGTTCGCCATGCGCAGCAGGCCCTGCAGCGCCCCGTCTTCGCCGAGTGGCCCATGCACGATCGGCAACACCACATCGATCTGGCCCAGCGCACTGGCCGTATCGGACGGCTGCAGCTGCGCCTGCTCCGCACCCGGACGCACCGCCAGCGACGTGCCGGACCGATGCAGCGCGATGCGCGACGGATCATCGGCATTGATCAGGAAGGTATCCGGCTGGCTCAGATGCCACTGGCCCTGCTTGTCGATGCCGACCAGCACCGGCTCGAAGCGCTCGCGATCAAGCGCATCGAGGATGTTCTTCGCCGACTGCAGCGAAACTTCGTGCTCGGAAGACTTGCCCCCGAAAATGATGCCAACCCGGGTCCGTGCCATGGGGAGTGCGATGTCCTGTGCGTTGCGTGGCCCCATAGCATGAACCTTCATCGGCCCACCGCGTGAGGCACAGATGAACCAGAAATCCATCCACGCATGGCGTGGATCTACCGTGTCGACCAAGGTCGACACCCACCAACAGCGCGGGAATCTGTCGAAGGCGGGATGGGTCCGGTTGCGGGGGTGTCCGCGGCATGGATGCCGCGGCCAAGCCCCCACGGACGGGTCTACGGCGTCCCCCGCAACCCGACCGTCCCGGCC
>NZ_JAPTFQ010000134.1:0-5231 GCF_030985535.1 Stenotrophomonas sp. Sm2128 | reverse complement strand
TTTAAATCACCCTCTTTCCGGTGATTTACCGATTGAGCGATGCCCGCAGTGCGCTGCTGCCGGATGCCCGCACGCCCTGCGTCGTGACGGCCTCCAGCCGGTCCAACCGATCCACCACTTGAGCGAGCAGGGCATTGCTCTGCTGCACCGCCGCCGTTGTCGCGGCCTGCGCCTTGTTGTCCACCACCAGGTCGAACACAGCGCGCGCGAAGTTGTCCGGCAGTGCCTCGATGGTGTCGGCCAGCTCGCCCATGCCCACGCCACCCTTGTCCAGGTCGCCCACCTTCATCCCGTCAATCAGGCCCGTCACCTGGCCGTAGAGGCTGTTGTAGTCCTGCCCGCTGGCGTAGAGGTTGCGTCCGAAGCCCAGCGCCGCCTGTGCGGCCGCCTGCGCCGCGCTGCTGTCGCCACCCGATACGGCCCGCTCCAGCTCCTGCATGGTCTTCTGCAGCTTCTCCTGATCGGTCAGCGGCGACAGGTCGCTCACGGATAGCCCGTAGCTAATGGCTTTCTTGTCCTTGTCGATCTGCGCCTGCAGCTTGCCCATGTTGGTGGCGCGCAGTGCCTCAATCTTGGCCAGGTCTTCAGCGCGCGCGCCGGACAGGCCCAGCGCCTTGGCGTAGTCGTTGGCCGACTTCACCTGTTGGCGGTAGGTGCGCTCGATGCTCAGTGCCTGCTGCTGGTAGGCGGTCAGGTCGCCCGTGAGCAGCTGCGTGGATACGTCGGCCATCAGGGTCGAGTAGTTGCCCAGCAGGCCCGACACCTTGGTGATCTGCGTGGCCAGGTCTGTACCGGCAACGCCGGCCAGGTCCTGGAAGTAGTCGACCGCCTTGTTGACCTTGTCGACTTCCAGCCCGTTGAGTGCCCGGCCCAGCTCGTCGGCATTGCCCACCGCCAGCTCGATGGATGCTCCCAGCGCGGCGAACACGTCCGCCGAGTCGAAGTAGCCATCCAACTGCCCGCCGAACCCTGCGGCCTTGACGGCCTCCGTGTAGAGCCGGTCCTGCATGCCGGCCAGGTAGGACTCCAGCTGCTGCTGCGCCTCCGCCGAATCCGCCGACAGCGACAGCTTGCCCAGGCTCACCTTGACCCCGGCCAGCTGCTGGGACATGTCCACGCCCAATTGCTTGGCCAGGTCCGTGGCAGCGCCGCGAATCTGCCGGGCCGCCATGTCGAACGTGCGATCGATACCGGGGTCGAGTGCCCCGTATTGGGTCCACTTCTTGTCGGAGCGGAACCAGCCGCCCTTTTGCTTCACGTCGGCGTAGCTTTGCCCGTCCAGTCCACCGAACCCGTAATTACCCGTGATGCCCTGACCGGTGATCTTGGGCGCACTGCGCCCGAACGCCTTGCCCAGCAGCGAGCTGCCCGAGAAGATCGCCGCCGTCTTTCGGTTCATGCCCAGCGCGCGCCCGATCACGTCCAGCGACATGCTGTCGAGCATGACCGGCGTCAACAGGCCACCGGAGGCGAAGTGGCCACGCTTGAGCAGGTCGAACTTGTCCTGGTTCTCCAGCCCGAAGCCTTCCTTGTAGGCGCTGCCGGCCATCTGCATACCCATCGCGATCAGGGCAGCGTAGGGAGCGAACGCCGCCACGGCGCCAAGCGCACCGGTAGCGGCTCCGGCGGCACCGGCCCCACCGGCAGCGGCGGTGCCGCCTCCCGTCAGTGCAGCCACGTTGTTGCCGAAGCCCATCATGGTGTTCGGGCCGAAGCCACCGGCCGCGGCCGCGGCGCCGGGGGTGAAGCCGATGGCGCTCTGGCCCTTCGATAGCAGGCTGGCGATGTTGGCGGCGTTCTGGCCGCCTGCGGCGGTGCCGTTGCCCGCGAAGATCCCCAGGATGCTGTTGAGGCTCAACCCGTTGCCGCTG
This sequence comes from Stenotrophomonas sp. Sm2128, assembly GCF_030985535.1. Classification (NCBI taxonomy): domain Bacteria; kingdom Pseudomonadati; phylum Pseudomonadota; class Gammaproteobacteria; order Lysobacterales; family Lysobacteraceae; genus Stenotrophomonas; species Stenotrophomonas sp. Sm2128. The sequence goes on along the minus strand of NZ_JAPTFQ010000134.1, from coordinate 3,360 downwards.
CCGAGCCCATTGATGCTGTCCATGATGCGGGTCTGAATCGGGATCACCAGCTTTTGCTCCAGCAGCTGGCGCGCAATGTCGCGCAACCCCTGCTTGGCAATGTCCTTCATGTCGTCCCACATGCCGGACCAATCGCGCAGGCCGCCCGCGACGAAGTTGGCCATAGCGTCGGCGGTGTCGCTGACCAGGTAAGTGCCCACGTCGGCCCACTGCTGCAGGCTGGCCGCGTACTTGTCCGCATCGATGCTGGCCTGAGCCGCAGCGCGCGCCTGCGCCATGAGTGACGCGCTGAGGTCGGCGGTGATGCCCGCGCCGGCCGCGTTCGCCTCGTTGATGGCTTCCTGCATGTCGCGCTGGTTCTGCATCTCACGGTGCGCGCGCGCTCGCGCTGGCCCGATGAGGCGCATCATGTCCAGCTCGCCGCTCATGGTGTCCAGCAGCGCCTGCGGCGCCCGCTTGCGCTTGTCCAGCTCGGCGGTGGTGGCCGCAAGCTGAGCCGCTGATTCCTTCTCCAGCGTGTTGAAGGCAGCGCGCGTGATGTTGCCAGCGGCCAGTTCCTTGTTCAGCTCGGCCAGGCGCTGCTTGTGCTTCTGCTCGGCCTCGGCCAGCGGGCCGGCCATCGTAGCGGCGGCCATGTCCGCCTCAACCGTGTAGCGGCGCAGCAGCTCGGCCTGGCGGTCGTATTCCGCGTTCCCGGTCTTCGCTGCGCCGCCCTTGCCCCGCGCCTTGGGCGGCTCGTAGGCGTCCGGCGTGGCCGGCAACAACGCCCATTCGGGCATGCGCTCCGATCCTTCCAGCACAGTGACGCTGGGTCGCTTGGCGGTCTTGGGCTGCATTGCCTTCCAGCCGTTGTCGGCATAGGCCGTGCCTTGCGCGTATTCCTTCGCGAAGCCCTCCCAGCCACCGCCACCGAAGGCGTACTGGCCGGTAGCCAGCTTGAACGCGGCGTGGCCTTGCTTCTCCACACCAACCAGGCCGCCCCGGATTCGGTCGAAGAAGTCCACGACGGCGCCGCCGTCCCGCACCGCGTCGGTGACGCCCCGGATGGCACCGGAGAGAGCGTCGGCCGCTTCCTTGGCGAAGTTGCCGTTGACTGCCACCGCGTCGAGCTGGTCGGTGAAGTCCTGCAGGGCCGGCAGGATGCCAGCCACAACCTGCACCTTCATGCCTTGCAGGGACAGTTCCGCACGGTTCGTCACATCACGCATGCCCAGCATTGCCTGGGTCAGCTGCGTGTCGATGATGCTACCTGCGGCCTCCGCCGCGTTGCCCATGCGGTTGAACTCGGCGCTGTTGTTGCGCAGCAGCGGGATCAGCATCGCAGAGTCGCTGGCGATAGCCTCCATGTAGCTGGTCAGCTCCGACTGCGACAGGTTCGCCTTCTCCAGGCTCTTGAAGTACAGGCCCAGAGCGTCGGGGCCAGACAGCTTGCGGAAGCTCTCGACGGTGAGGCCACTGCCCTTGGCGATGTTGTCGAAGAAGTCTTTCATCTCGCCGCCGCCCGTTTGGGCGTAGTCGCCGATCTTCTCCTGCACGTCCTTGAAGATATCGGCCAGCTTTTCCTGGCTGATACCCACCGTGCGTGCGCCTGCGGCCATGCGCTGGAAGTCCTGCGAGGTGGTGCCGGAGAGCTTGCCCAGGCGGTCATACTCCACGGCCAGCTGCCCAACCTGCTTGGTCCAGGTAAATACTGCCGTGCCAGCGGCGGCGGCGGCGGTGCCCAGCGCCGCGCCCGCAACGGTTGCGATGCGCGTCATGGAGGCTTGGATCTGCGCGGCCTTCTGGCCAGCGACATGCTCGGCCCGGGTCATGCCCTTTTCAAAAGAGCCCGACTTCATCAGCAGGTCGACGGTGAGGGTGTAGAGGGACATTCGCGGCCTCGTCTTTGGATTTAGTTGAGGCGGTTGCCAACAGGGCCGCCGAAGAACTCTTCGCCCGCGTCGTCGTCGCCCGAGCCGTGATTAACCTTCGATTCGTCGGCCGGCGTCGCGCCGAGTTTGGAGAGCATTGCGCTCAGTGCGTGTGTCGCGGACACACTCAGCTCTTCGCCGGCTTCCATCTTCGCCGCGAGAATGCACACCTGGCGCAGCAGGATGCGGTGGGCGGCGTTGAGCCAAGGCATATTGGCAACACATTCGCGCCAAACAGCCAGCTGAGGGCGAGTCATACCCTTGTAGGGGGCGCCTACGGGGTTCGGATTGCTCGGCGCGGTGCGATTCTTGTAGCGCGCCGGGTCTTTCAGCGCTGCGCCAGACACCATCGCCTTTTTCGTCGGGGTTCTTGCCCTCGCCACGGTTCCTCCATGCCCTCTGAGGGGTCGTATTTCCAATTGCGGATGCGCGAATTTAGGGGGGCGCTCGGTCTAGGCTCGGGCGATTGGTATAAATCGCCCTCCCCCTACCTGAACGAACCTTGGTTCGCCGCTGCTGGTGGTCAGGTCACAGCCCGGGTATGCACCAGTCGATGCCCGCAACGCGGGTTGCGCGCTGCCCTGACTGCCGTGGTTCTTCGAGCGATCCGGACACTCACGGCTTGTCCGTCACCGCCTCAGCCGCCAGCCGGAGCGGCGGTGAGGTCGACCTTGAGCATGCCCTTGCGGTCCAGCACCAGCAGGCCGAGGCGCAGCTCTGCCAGGATGGTGATGAGGTTGCGCACCATCTGATCGTTCACCCAGCCGAAGGTGATCGACGGACGCTCGCGCATCAGCACCTTGGTGACGTTGGTGTCCAGCACAAGCGCCTGGCCGACCGGCACGGCCATGGTCTGGATCGGGGTCAGGTTGTAGATCGGGCTGTTGGTCGGACGGCTCCAGCCGCCGGCAACGTACTGGCCATCAGTGGCGCGCTCCGACGAGAAGTCGAAGTAGTCCAGCGGGTTCACGAACACGATGTTTGGCTGGTAGCCCTGGGAGCTGAGCAAGGCGCCGGCGCGGCCAATGCGGTCCACCGGCTTGCCGGTGCCGCCTGCGAAGCTGTTGGCCTGGGTGAGCAGGCCCTTGATGTGGAACTGCGCGCCATCGCCCGACATGAGCTCGATATCGCTCTTGCTGGTCAGCTTGTAGCGCAGCAGCAGCTGGATGGTTTCCGACAGGCCGGCCACGTCGTCCATCACCTGCTTAGACACCTCGGTGTGCACCGCGATGGTGGCGATGCTGGCCTCGTCCCATTCGGCCTTGAACTTCGCCTCAGCCTTGCGGGTGCCTTCGCCTTCCTGGTAATCAGCGCCACCCTCGGAGAAGTCGAGCAGGGGATAGCCCACCTTGTTGCTGGTGGTGTCGCGCTGCGGCAGCACGTCCAGGACACGCAGGCGTTGCTGCACCGGAGTCTGGATCGGCATCACGTCCGGCTGCACGTCGAAGCC
>NZ_JAPTFQ010000133.1:0-5282 GCF_030985535.1 Stenotrophomonas sp. Sm2128 | reverse complement strand
CCCCGCAACCGGACCCACCCCGCCATCCCCCAGGAAACCCGCTTTTGCCGTTGCTCTGGCGTTTGTCGTTGATTCGGCGGGTGCAGGGCGCAGCCCTGCCGAACCCCAACCCCCGTACTTGCAACGGTCATCATCCCGGTCCACACTTCGTTGCCGATCTGAAGACGGCAACGATGACCCACAAGATCCCCCTGTTGATCGACACCGACCCCGGTGTGGACGACGCCCTGGCCCTGCTGATGGCCTTTGCCGACGAACGGCATGACGTGGTCGCCCTGACCATCGCCGCCGGCAATGTCGGCCTGCAGTACACCGTCCGCAACGCCCTCAAGCTCTGCGACATCGTCGGCCGCACCGACGTACCGGTGTTTGCCGGCAGCCCGGATCCGCTGCTGCATCCCTCCGTTGACGCTGCCCACGTGCATGGCCGTGACGGCTACGGCGACGTGGACCTGCCGCCGCCGAGCCGTCAGGCTGAAGCCGAACACGCCGCACTGGCCATCCTGCGCCTGTCGCACGAGCACGCCGGCGAACTGATGCTGGTGATGCTGGGCCCGCTGACCAACCTTGCCCTGGCACTGAAGCTGGACCCGACCCTGCCCGAGCGCATCAAGCGCATCGTGGTGATGGGCGGCGCGGTCACCTGCCACGGCAACATCACCCCGGCGGCCGAATTCAACATTGCGTTCGACCCGGAAGCGGCGCACGTGGTGTTCACCTCGTTCAAGCACCTGCTGGTGTCGGACTGGGAGGCCACCGTCGCCCATGGCCTGCCGCTGCAGGACGCCGAGAAGTGGCTGCAGGCCGATTCCGATCGCGCCCGCTTCTACGAACTGATCTCGCGCAAGACCCGTGGCCTGTCCGAAGACAGCAAGGGCGGGCGCTGGTACACCGCCGATGCGGTGGCCATGGCCTGGGCGCTGAACCCCGAAGGGCAGCTGCGGGTCGAGTCGCGCCCGCTGAACGTGGAGCTGAACGGCACGTTCAGCCGCGGCGCCACCATCGTTGATTGGAACCGCCAGACCGGCCAGCCGGACAACTGCGATCTGCTGATGGCCTACGACCAGCAGCGTTTCGAGGCCCTGGTGCGCCAGGCCCTGGGTGCGGACTGACGTCGATTGACCGGCACCGGTTGCCCCGGGCGGCAACCGGTGCTTATAATGCCGCTCTTGACCACCAGCCCATTTACGGTGTGAGCCCATGAAGGCCGATATCCATCCGAACTACCGCGACGTCGTCTTCCATGACGTCACCTCCGATTTCAAGATCCTGACCCGCTCGACCATGGCGACGAAGGAAACCATCCAGTGGGAAGACGGCAACGAATACCCGCTGGTCAAGGTTGAAATTTCCTCGGCTTCGCACCCGTTCTACACGGGCAAGCACAAGGTCATCGACACCTCGGGCCGTATCGACAAGTTCCAGAAGCGCTACGCGCGCTGATCTGTCGATCCAGCTTCGAACCAACGGCCGCGCTCTGCGCGGCCGTTTGTTTTTCCCCAACGCCAACCCAACGGGCGTTTGGATGGGCGGAACACTGCGTTCGTGTGACAACGCTTTTGCCGATCCGGGCCGCTCAACGGCCGGTGTCTGGCTGCCTGTCGTATACGACTTCTGTCTAGCGCCGGGCAAATGCTGCTGTGCGATAATGACCTGATCCCCGGCACAGGCCGAGGACGTCATTCACGTGCCTGACCAATGCGCTTGGGCAGGCGCCTTCCCATGAAGGAGCGCACACAGTGTCCGATCTTGATCAGGTCACGCTCAACGCCGGCGACAAGTCGGTCGTTCTGCCCGTCATCAAACCCACCCTTGGCAACGACTGCGTCGACATCGCGAAGCTGACCAAGGAAACGGGGTTCTTCACCTACGATTCCGGCTTCACCGCGACGGCCAGCTGCAAGTCCGCCATCACCTACATCGACGGCGACAAGGGTGTGCTGCTGTACCGCGGCTACCCGATCGAACAGCTGTCGGAAAAGTCGAGCTACGTCGAAGTGGCCTACCTGCTGATCAACGGCGAGCGCCCGAGCGCCGAGCAGCTGAAGGCCTTCACCGATGAGCTGACCGCCGAAGCCAACGTCGATGAGTCGATCAACACCCTGATCGGCAGCTTCGCCAAGGATGCCCATCCGATGGCCATCCTGGCCGCTGCAATCGCGCAGCTGTCGGCCATCTACCACGACTCGCTGGACCTGTCCGACGCCGAACAGCGCCGCCAGGCCGCCGTGCGCCTGATCGCCAAGGTGCCGACCCTGTCGGCGCTGATCTACCGCCACGGCAAGGGCCTGCCGGCCAACAAGCCGGACACCTCGCTGGACTACGTCAGCCGCTTCCTGAAGCAGACCTTCGAGTCCGCTGACGGCCAGTACGATCTGAACCCGGACGTGGTGAAGGCGCTGGACCTGCTGTTCATCCTGCACGCCGACCACGAGCAGAACGCCTCGACCTCGACGGTGCGTCTGGTCGGTTCGACCGGTGCCAACCCGTACGCGTCGGTCGCTGCGGGTGTCACCGCGCTGTGGGGTCCGGCCCACGGTGGTGCCAACGAAGCCGTGCTGAAGATGCTGGAAGAAATCGGCAGCGCCGACAACGTCGAGTCCGCCGTGGTCAAGGCCAAGGACAAGACCTCCGGCTTCCGCCTGATGGGCTTCGGCCACCGCGTCTACAAGAACTTCGACCCGCGCGCCAAGGTCATCGGCGAGATGACCAGCAAGGTGCTCAAGCAGCTGGGCGTGCAGGATCCGCTGCTGGACGTGGCCGTGAAGCTGGAACAGGCCGCGCTGCAGGACGAGTACTTCGTCGCCCGCAAGCTGTACCCGAACGTCGATTTCTACAGCGGCATCATCTACAAGGCGCTGCAGATCCCGACCGAAATGTTCACCGTCATGTTCGCCCTGGGCCGTACCTCCGGCTGGGTCTCGCATTGGCTGGAACAGCAGGTTGATCCGGAAATGAAGATCGGCCGTCCGCGCCAGGTCTACACCGGCAGCGACGTGCGCGACTACCAGGGCTGATCGCCCCGCGTAGGTTGTGCCGAGAACGCCCCGCATCCGCGGGGCGTTTTTTTTGGAGCGGACCTGGTAGGTGCGGACCGTTGGTCCGCACGATTTCGGCGCCCGCGAAAAATCATCCACGCATGGCGCGGATCTACCACCGCAACCGCCTTCGGTAGGTGCCAACCTTGGTTGGCACGCTTTCCCATCCACGCACGGCGTGAATCTACCACCGCAACCGCCTTCGGTAGGTGCCAACCTTGGTTGGCACGCTTTCCCATCCACGCATGGCGCGGATCTACCGCCGCACCCGCCTTCGGTAGGTGCCAACCTTGGTTGGCACGCGCTTCATCGCGCCAAGACCGCGTGATTCAAGGGTCTCGCCAGCTTCACAAGCGCTCGCGCAGCCTCAGGACGCCAGCTGCATCCGCAGCACCTGAAATGGAGCGTCCATCCCGATGAGTACCCGATTCGACCCACCCGAGCGCGGACCGCTCGGCCCTGACGTCGCCGCCGTCGTCACCGCCCCGATCGTCGCCCCTCCCAGCGAAAGCGCCGTTTCCTGGGGCGCGATCTTCGCTGGCGCCACCGCTGCCGCTGCACTCTCCCTCATCCTGCTGATCCTCGGTGTTGGCCTCGGCCTGTCGTCGGTGTCGCCATGGTCGTTCGAAGGCGTCAGCAAAGAGACCTTCGGTTGGTCCAGCATCATCTGGCTCACCTTCACCGCATTGGCCGCGTCCGGCCTGGGTGGCTATCTGGCGGGCCGCCTGCGTACCAAGTGGACGCAGATCCATGGCGATGAAACCTATTTCCGCGATACCGCGCATGGCTTCGTGTCGTGGGCGGTGGCCACGCTGCTGACCGCGGGCCTGCTCACATCGGCCATCGGTGGCGTGCTGGGCGCCGGCGCAAAGGTGGCCGGTGCCGCCGCAGGCGCTGCCGCATCCACGGCCAGTGTTGCCGCAGCGGGCGCGGGCAGCACTGCTGCGGCGGCCCCGGAAGGCGACCTCAACTACTGGGTGGATTCGCTGTTCCGCAGCACGACCAGCGCAGGGCCGACTGCTCCTGCAGCGCCGCCGCCGGGTGCACCGATGGATCCGAATGCCGCCCCGCCGCCGCGCCCGATGCCGGGTAATGGTCCGATGGGCGACCGCCGCGAAGTGCGTGCCGAAGTGAACCGCATCATCGTCAACAGCCTGCAGGGAGACGGCCTGGACCCGGACGACACCCAGTACCTGGCGCAGCTGATCGCGCGCGAAACCGGCATGAGCCCGGCCGAAGCGCAGGCGCGCGTGACCGATGTGCAGACGCGCATGCGTGCGGCGCTGGAAAAGGCCAGGAAGACCGCCAAGCAGGCCGCCGACGATGCCCGAAAGGCGACCGCCTATGCCGCGTTGTGGCTGTTCATCACCCTGCTGATCGGTGCGTTCTTCGCCAGCCTCAGCGCCACTTGGGGCGGCCGCCGCCGCGACCTGTAACCCGCCTTCCACGCAAGGAGACCTGCAATGAAAATGATTCTTCTCTGGTTGTTGGGCGTACCGATTCCGCTGCTGATCCTGTACGCGATCTTCTTCTGATCGTGCGCCAACACGATGTGTCATCAGGCCGCCGAAAGGCGGCCTGATGCCATCCAGCAGATTCACGCCATGCGTGGATGACCCCTTGTAGAGTCGAGCCGTACTCGACTCACGCGCGCAGCGCGTGTGCTTCGCGCAGTGTCGGAAGAGCAGTCGACTAACAGTTGACTCTACAAACTCAAGGCAATGAGGTTTATTGCATTCAAGCAGTGAGGGAGTTTGCATAACCCTCAAACGTTGAACACATTCAAGAATTCTCCTTAACGTTCCACGTTTTAGGAATGCTTGAATGGCCTGCATGGCAATGGATTCCTAACATTCTCTCCGTCGCCCGCAACCACCTCTGCGGGCGGCGCCTCCCTCCCTTTCTCCTTAGGGGAGGGGGGCTTTCATATTCCCCCTGTCCGAGAGAGACACCCATGCACGCCATTCTCAAGAAGGCCGCGCTCGCTGCAGCGCTGGCCACTGCTTCGCTGTCCGCGCACGCTGTTGAAACCAAGATCACCGTCTACGCCGACGTCGACCCGACCCTGGCGCTGCTGCGCGATGACGGCACCCCGCTGCCGGACCTGGTCACGCTGACCCACGATCCGCTGCGCGGCCTGATTCCGAACACCCAGCGCGTTCGCATCCACTCCAACGATGAAACCGCCGATATCGAGGCCCGTATTGACGGTACATTCGTGCTGGCCAACGAGACCGGCGCCGT
>NZ_JAPTFQ010000132.1:0-5360 GCF_030985535.1 Stenotrophomonas sp. Sm2128 | reverse complement strand
CTCGGGGGGGGGGGGCGTAAACTCCCGCCCCGCTGCACCGGCATGGCGACGGAATGGCATCGCGACGGGAATGGCGTGACGGCGGGAATGACATCACGACGGGGTAGAGTCGATCTCCCAGGCCTGTCGGTTTCCAGGCTCCTTGTTTCCTCCGAGGGCTCCGCCTCACCCCGCGTACGCGGTCAGCCGGCCTTCCTGCTCGCACACGGTGATCGCGCCACCGAACACCGCCGACAGCGGCGCGCTGCGCAGCAGTTCGGCGCGGGTGCCATCAGCCAGCACACGGCCGTCGCGCAGCAGCACCACGCGTTCGATCTCGGGAATGATCTCTTCGATGTGGTGGGTCACCAGCACCAGGGTGATGCCCTGCTGCGCCAGCACCCGCATGGTCGCCACCAGCTGCTCGCGGGCGACCAGGTCCAGCCCGGTGGAGGGTTCGTCCAGCAGCAGTGCCTGCGGCCGGTTGACCAGCGCGCGGGCGATCAGCACGCGGCGGGTCTCGCCGGCCGACAGCTCGGCATAGGCGCGTTCGCGCAGGGACAGGGCGCCGGTCATCGCCAGTGTCTCGCCGACGCGCGTGCGCATGTCGGCGGTCACTTCGCGGAAGGCCGGCACCACGTAGCTGGCGAAGAAGCCGGACAGCACTGCCTGTTCCACGGTCAGCCCGGGCATGTCGGCCAGATTGCTGCTGAGGTCGCCGGTGACGATGCCCAGCTGCGAACGCAGCCGGTCCACCTGCCAGCGGTTCTGGCCCAGCACCTTCACCGCCACCGAGCCGTCTCCCTGTGCAAGGGGATACAGTTCGCGGGTGATCAGCTTGATGAAGGTCGACTTGCCGCAGCCGTTGGGGCCGAGCAGGGCGGTGTGCTGGCCCTGCGCAATGCGCAGGCTGAGCCCGTGCAGCACCTTCACCTGGCCGCGCACCACGGTGGCGCGGTCCAGTTCGATCAAGGGGGGCAGCTCCGCCAGGGGCGGGGCGGCGGTCATGGTGCTGGCGCGTGGATCAAGGCTCGACAACTCAGGTCCCCAACTGTGAACGGTGCCACGGATGACGGTGGCAATCACCGCCGCAGGGATGCAGTTTGCAACGCAAGCGCCCATGATGTCTGCCATCCCCGCGTCGATACGGAGAGCCGCCATGCCCGATGCCCTGATGTCCCTGTTGACCGGTGGTGTGCTCGGCCTCGGCTGGTGGGCCATGCTGGGCGTGCTGCTGGTCTTCACCCAGATCACCATCTTCTCGGTGACCCTGTACCTGCACCGCAGCCAGGCCCATCGCGGCGTCGATTTCCACCCGGCGCTGGCCCACGTGTTCCGTTTCTGGCTGTGGCTGACCACCTCGATGATCACCCGCGAGTGGGTGGCCATCCACCGCAAGCACCACGCCAAGGTGGAGACCGAGGACGACCCGCACAGCCCGGTCACCCGCGGCATCGGCAAGGTGTTCTGGCACGGCGTGGAGCTGTACCGGGAGGCACGCGGCATGCGCGCGGACATCGATCAGTACGGGCGCGGTACCCCGGATGATGCGATCGAGCGCCATTTGTATACCCCGCACGCCACGCTGGGCCCGGTGCTGCTGCTGGCGATCAACAGCGTGCTGTTCGGCCTGCCCGGCGTGGCCCTGTGGGCGATCCAGATGGCGTGGATCCCGTTCTGGGCGGCCGGCGTGGTCAATGGCCTGGGCCACTGGTGGGGCTACCGCAACTACGAATCGGCCGATACCTCCACGAACCTGACGCCGTGGGGGTTCTGGATCGGTGGTGAGGAGCTGCACAACAACCATCATGCCTTCCCCAGCTCGGCGCGCTTCGCGATGCGGCGCTGGGAGTTCGACATCGGCTGGAGTGCGATCCGCCTGCTGCAGGCGCTGCGTCTGGCCAAGGTGCTTCGCGTTGCACCGGCCATGGACGTACGCCCGAACATCGCCGTGCCCGATGCCGAGACCCTGAAGGCGCTGCTCTCGCACCGCTTCCAGGCGATGACCGACTACCAGCGCAACGTGTTCATGCCGGCCCTGCGCGAGGAAGCCGCCCACGCTGGGGCCAAGCTGCGGCGCCTGCTGCCGCGCCGGCTGCGCCGTGGCCTGGTCAACGATGGCCGCTGGCTGAAGCCGGACAGTCGTGCCCAGCTCAGCGAATGGGTGGCACAGCGCCCGCGCATCCGCACCCTGGTCGAGTACCGCGCGCGGTTGGCGGCGCTGCTCGAGGCCCGCGGCCACGATGCCGCCGAGCGCCTGCACCAGCTGCAGGCATGGTGCCGCGAGGCCGAGGAAAGCGGAATCGCGGCGCTGCAGGCCTACGCTGCGCGATTGAAGGGCTACAGCCTGGTGGGCGCGTGAGGGCAGGGTACGGCGTTCTGCTGGCGGTGCTGCTGCCGGGTGCGGCGCTGGCCCAGGTCACCGATACCGCCAGCTACCTGCAGCGGATGGACAGCGATGGCGACGGCAAGGTCAGCGAGGCCGAGTACGTGCAGTGGATGCTGTATGCCTTCGACCGCATGGACCGCAATGGCGATGGCGTGCTGAGCGCCGAGGAGCTGCCCGGTGGCAAGGGCAGGGCGATCCGCCGCGAGCAGCAGCGGCAGGTGATCGTGCAGCGCTTCCATAAGCAGGATGCCAACGGTGATGGTGTCCTGGATGCCCGTGAACTGGCGGCGCCGCCACGCTGAGCGGGCGTAGAATCGGTTCATGCCTGAACTGCCCGAAGTCGAAACCACCCGCCGCGGCCTGGCGCCGCACCTGCAGGGCCGCCGCGTGCACGGCGTGATCCTGCGCCGCGCCGACCTGCGCTGGCCGATTCCGCCGGAAGTGGCCGAGCTGCTGCCGGGGCAGCGCATCGAGGACATCCGCCGTCGCGCCAAGTACCTGCTGCTGGACACCGCCATCGGCAGCGCCGTGCTGCACCTGGGCATGTCCGGCAGCCTGCGTGTGCTGCCCGGCGATACCCCGCTGCGCGCGCACGACCATGTGGATATCAGCCTGGACAACGGCCGCCTGTTGCGCTTCAACGACCCGCGCCGCTTCGGCAGCCTGCTGTGGCAGCCGGCCGGCGAAGTCCACCCGCTGCTGCAGGGGCTGGGCCCGGAGCCGCTGGACGATGCCTTCGACGGGGACTACCTGTTCGCCCGCAGCCGTGGCCGCAGCGCGCCGGTGAAGACCTTCCTGATGGACCAGGCGGTGGTGGTGGGCGTGGGCAACATCTACGCCGCCGAGAGCCTGTTCAAGGCCGGCATCAGTCCGCTGCGCGAGGCTGGGAAAATCTCGCGCGAGCGCTACCAGCGGCTGGCCGATGCGGTGAAGGAGATCCTCGGCTACGCCATCACCCGTGGTGGCACCACCCTGCGTGACTTCATCAGCCCCGATGGCGCGCCGGGTTACTTCGAGCAGGAACTGCTGGTGTACGGCCGTGACGGGCTGCCGTGCCCGAACTGTGGCCGCGCGCTGAAGCACGCCACCATCGGCCAGCGCGCCAGCGTCTGGTGCAGCCACTGCCAGCGCTGAGGCGGGCGGCCAGCGGCAGCTGAACGGGCAGGGCACGTCTCCGCTGCCCGTTAACGTTTGTCTGCCTATGATGGCCGACCTTCCCCTCTGTGCCTGACGCGCCTGCATGCAACGACGCGACTTCATCCGCAATGCCTCCCTCGCCCTGGCTGCATTCGGCCTGCCGTCCCTGCCCGCGTGCGCGGCCAGCAGGAGCGGCCAGATGGGCCTGCGCCGCCTCGGCCAACCGCAGCCGTTCGACTTCGCCACCCTGAAGGGCCAGGCCCGCGCGCTGGCACAGGCGCCCTACAAGAGCCACAAGCGGGTGCTGCCGGGCCGCCTGGAAGGGCTGGACTGGGACCAGTACCAGTCGATCGGTTACCGCCAGGACCATGCGCTGTGGGCCGACCAGCCGGGCAAGTTCCAGGCCAAGTTCTTCCACCTGGGCCTGTACTTCCATTCGCCGGTGCGCATGTTCGACGTGGTCGACGGCAAGGCGCAGGAGCTGGCCTATGACGGCGCGGCCTTCAACTACGGCAAGAGCGGCATCAAGGACGGCGAGCTGCCGGCCGATCTCGGCTTCGCCGGTTTCCGCCTGAACACCCGCAAGGACACCGATCGCGATTTCGCCGCCTTCCTCGGCGCCAGCTACTTCCGCGCGGTCGGCAAGGAAGGCCAGTACGGCCAGTCCGCGCGTGGCCTGGCAATCGATACCGGCATGGGCAAGCCGGAGGAATTCCCGGACTTCATCGCCTATTACCTGGAACAACCCTCGGCTGATTCGGACACGATCGTGGTCTACGGCCTGCTGGATTCGCCCAGCGTGGCCGGCGCCTATCGCTTCGCGATCACCAATGGCGACGTGCTGCTGATGGACATCGACAGCGCGCTGTACCCGCGCAAGGCGATCGAGCGGTTGGGCATCGCCCCGTGCACCAGCATGTACCAGGTGGGCGAGAACGACCGCCGCATGGCCTGGGACTGGCGCCCGGAGATCCACGACACCGACGGCCTGTCGCTGTGGACCGGTGCCGGCGAATGGATCTGGAGGCCGCTGCTGAACCCGCGCAACCTGCGCTTCAACATGTTCGTGGACCGCAACCCCCGCGGCTTCGGCCTGCTGCAGCGCGACCGCAACTTCGACCATTACCAGGACGACGGCGTGTTCTACGAGAAGCGCCCGTGCCTGTGGGTGGAGCCGAAGGGCGAATGGGGCGAGGGCTCGGTGCAGCTGGTGGAGATCCCCACCGTGGACGAGACCTTCGACAACATCGTGGCGTTCTGGAACCCGAAGGAAAAACCGCAGCCGGGCCAGGAACTGCTGGTCGGCTACCGCCTGTACTGGGGTGCCGAACCGCCGGCACGGCCGCCGCTGGCGCACTGCGTGGCCAGCCGCACCGGCCTGGGTGGCGTGGTCGGCAAGAAGCGCGAGTACTTCAGCTGGCGCTTCGCGGTGGACTTCGAAGGCGGCGAGCTGGCCAGGCTGATCGACAAGGGCGAGGTCGAGGCGGTGGTGGAAGCCAGCCGCGGCCGGGTGGAGATCGTGTCGGCGCGTCCGCTGCGCGAGATCAACGGCTACCGCGCGATGTTCGACCTGGTGCCGCCGGAGGGCAGTACCGAGCAGATCGACATCCGCCTGTTCCTGCGCAGTGGCGGCAAGACCCTGAGCGAGACCTGGCTGTACCAGTACACCCCGCCGCCGGCCGGTGCGCCGGAGCGCACGCTGTACTAAGAGGGGGTTGGGTTTGCAGGGCTTGCAGCCCTGCACCTGCAGAGGCCAAAGCAACAGCAACGGCCGAAGCAGAAGCTGGTTTCCTGAGGGTAGGTGGGGTGGGTCCGGTGGCGGGAGACGCCGTAAACCCGTCCATGGGGGCTTGGC
>NZ_JAPTFQ010000131.1:0-5757 GCF_030985535.1 Stenotrophomonas sp. Sm2128 | reverse complement strand
CCCACCCCCCCCCCCCCCCCCCCCCCCCCCCCCCCCCCCCACCTCTGACAGTTTCCTGGGCGCGTCCAACCACGGAAAAGAAAAAAGAAAAGCAGAAGCGGGTCGCTCGCTGCGCTCGCTCTGTGTCGACCACGGTCGACACCTACCCAACAGCCGCAATTGCCCGTAGATCCACGCCATGCGTGGATGATTCATTCGATATCTGACAGATGTGCCGACCAACGGTCGGCACGGTCGGCACCCACCAACAGCCGCGTGAACCTGTCGAAGGCGGGGTACTGTGGGTTTGCGGGGTGTGAGCGGCATGGATGCCGCGACCAAGCCCCCATGGACGGGTTCACGGCGTCCCCGCAAACCCACAGTGCCCCGCCATCCCACGGAATGCCCGCTGTTGCTGTTGCTGTTGCTGTTGCTGTTGAGGTTGCCGGCCAGCGGCCGGCACTACCGCAGGTGCAGGGCTGCAAGCCCTGCAGAACACCCCTTACCCCGCCATCACCGCTTCAATCTCGTCGGCGCTGCGCGCCAGGCCTTCGGTCAGCACGCGATGGCCGTCATCGATGATCAGCACGTCATCCTCCGTGCGGATGCCGATACCGCGCCAGCGCGGTTCCACCGTCGTGTCATCCACGCCGATGTACAACCCCGGCTCGATGGTGAACGCCATGCCCGGCTCCAGCAGACGCGAGTCACCCGCCAGGCGGTAGTCGCCCACGTCGTGCACGTCCATGCCGATCCAGTGCCCGGTCTTGTGCCGGTAGAAGCGCTGGTACAGGCCTTCGGCCAGGTTCTTTTCCAGCGTACCCTTCAGCAGGCCCAACCGCAGCAGGCCCTCGGTCAGGGTCTGCACTGCGGCGAGGTGACCGGCCTCGTACGGCACGCCCGGCCTGGCCTGGGCCAACGCAGCCGCCTGCGCATCGCCGACCAGGTCGTGCAGTGCACGCTGCTCGGCGCTGAAGCGGCCATTCACCGGGAACGTGCGGGTGATGTCGCTGGCGTAGCCACGGTACTCGGCACCGGCGTCGATCAGCACCAGCTCGCCGTCGCGCGAACGCGCGTTGTTGTCGCGGTAATGCAGGATGCAGCCGTTGCGGCCGGCTCCGACGATGCTGCAGTACGCGGGCACCGCATCATTGGCGCGGAACACGCGTTCCAGCTCCGCCTGCAGTTCGTACTCGTGGATGCCGGCCCTGGCGGCCTTCATCGCGGCCAGATGCGCACGCACGCTGATCTGCGCGGCGTGGTGCATCAACGCCACTTCGGCACCGGACTTGAACAGGCGCTGCTCGTGCAGCAGGTGGCCCAGTTCGAGGAACTCGTGCGGCGGCTGCGCACCGTGGCGCACCTGCGAACGCACGCGGTTGACCCAGCCGATCAGCTTCAGGTCGAAGTCGGCATCCCGGCCGAAGTGGTAGTAGACGCGCGAACGGCCTTCAAGCAGGCCCGGCAGGATGTCGTCCAGATCATCGATCGGGTAGGCATCGTCCATGCCGTACTGCGCCACCGCGCCTTCCTGGCCGGCGCGGCTGCCGTCCCAGGCTTCGCGTTCGGCATCGCGCTCGCGGCAGAACAGGATGGCCTCGCCGTGGCGTCGGCCCGGGATCAGTACCAGCACTGCTTCCGGCTCCGGGAAGCCGCTCAGGTACTGGAAATCCGAATCCTGCCGGAACGGATAATGGGTATCGAGGCTGCGCACCTTCTCGGCCGCCGCCGGCAGCACCAGGATCGCGTCCTCGCCGGCCATGTCCATCAGCTGGCGACGGCGACGCTTGTACTCGCCGGCCGCAATGCCGGTGCGCTGCTTGATGTCCATCAGTTCAGGCGCTGACGATGGCGCGAGGCCAGCACCACGTCGCCGTGCAGCAGGAGCACCGCCACGCGGATGAATTCCTCGATCTCCGACAGGGCTTCGTCGTCATCATCGCCACCGGCCTCGAAATCCTCGCTGGAGGCACGCGCCAGGCTGGCCATGTCGGTCAGCGCTTCCTCGCCCTCTTCGGACAGGGTCGGGCGGCGGCCGCCACTGCCCAGGCCGAAGCCGCCTAGGAAGGAACGGGTCCAGCTGAACATGGCATCGGCCTGCGCGGATACGTCGTCGCCGTCGGTCAGCAGCAGCTCGAAGGCGAAGTCGCGGTCTTCCAGCTGCTTGATGGTGGCCTGCAGCAGCTGCCCCAGCACGCTGTCGGCGGCCACCGGCGGCAGGTTGTCGTCGGCCAGCACGCGCGCCGGCCAGTCGTTGCCGGGGGCACCGCCGGCAGCCAGCCAGCCGCACAGCGCGCCGTGCAGCTCGGCAGCGGTGGCGCCCAGGCCCAACGCCTGGCTGGCGCGGGTAACGTCGTCGACGGAGGGAAGTTCGGTCATCGTGCGGCTCGTTCGGAAAGGAAACCCGGGGCGCGCACGCGCGCGCCCGTGAGACCCCGTAGTGTAGCAACCCGACGGCATCCTCTCCGCAGCCGTCCAGCCTTGCTGCGACAACGCTTGACCGCCCTTGCCCGGCTTGCCTATCGTGCCCGCATGGAACCCGCCGATCCCCTTGCCCAGCTGCAGGACTTCGCCGCCCGCGTGGAAGCGTTGCTTGAACGCAACCAGCGCCTGGCCGAGGAGAACCGCAGCCTGCGCCACCAGCAGGAGCAGCTGGTGGCCGAGCGCTCGACGCTGCTGGCCAAGAATGAGCAGGCACGTTCGCGGGTGGAAGCAATGATCAGCCGGCTCAAATCCCTGGAGCAGCACACATGAGCGCCGAACCGGTCAGTGTCCGCATCCTCGATCGTGAATACACCGTGGGCGTCGGCGGCGATGAACGTGACAGCCTGATGGCCGCCGCGCGCCTGCTGGATGCGCGCATGCGCGAGATCCGCGGCAGCAACCGCATGGCCGCGGTTGATCGCGTTGCCGTACTGGCCGCGCTGAACCTGGCCCACGAACTGCAGCTGCTGCGCGACGAAAACGTCCGCCAGGCCGTGGCCCTGCAGCAGACCCTGGCCGACCTGAACCGGCGCCTGGACCGCGCCATCGACGGCACCCCCTAGAAAAAGGGGACGGAGGGGATTAAGGCGCATTCGCCCCCATCCGTGCCGGAAACGTCTTAATCCCCTCCGTCCCCTTTTCGCATATCTGAATTGGCACGGACTGTTGCCGACGAACGGCCTATCCAGATCCTGCGTGCTGGCTATAATGGCCACGCGTTCTCTGCGGTACTCGACGGCATGTGCAAACATTCGCCTTGTCCCTTAAGAACGACACCGGGAGCGCGACAGCGCCGGGAGTGCAGGTCCGCCTTGCAGCGGGAAGCCCGATGGTTCTCCAGCGTTCCCACTTGAGCCCCCGGGTTCAAGGTCGTTTCGCATGCATCGACATTGCGGAGAATGCAATATTCCAGCAAGGGCGGCGTCTTCGGGCGTCGCCCTTGTTCTTTCCGGCACAATGACGGCTGATCCTTGCCGCACGCTGCCATGACCGACCCGCGCCAGGCCCTGCGCCACGACCTGCGGCAACGCCGCCGCGACCTTTCCGCCGCTGAGCGCATCGCCGCCGCCGAATTGCTTGCCGATGCCCTGCTCGCCCTGCCGTTCGCCCCGCGCGAAGGCGCCGTGGCCGGCTACTGGGCGCTGGATGGCGAGATCGCCCTGCACCGCTGGCAGTTGCAGTTGCCCGAAGGCCTCACCTACTGCCTGCCGGTGCTGGCCGGCGACGTGCTGCGCTTCGCGCCGTGGCGGCCGGGGCAGCCGCTGACCAGCAACCGCTACGGCATTCCCGAGCCGGACGTGGCGCTGGAAGACACCCTGGAACCAGCACAGATGGCGCTGGTGGTGGCCCCGCTGGTGGGTTTCGACACGCAGTGCCGGCGGCTGGGCATGGGGGGCGGCTGGTATGATCGCAGCTTCGCCTTCCGCCACGACCGGCCGGCGCCGCCCTGGCTGGTCGGTGCTGCGTTCGCGGTGCAGCAGGTCGAGTCCTTGCCGGTGGCGTCGTGGGACGTGCCGGTGGATGCGATCTGCACCGAAGGCGGCACCCTGTTCCCCTCCGCTGCCCCCGTGAACGCATGACCGCCCGCAAGCGCTACTGGCTGATGAAGTCCGAACCGGACGCCTTCTCCATCGATGACCTGGCCAAGGTCAAGGTCGAACCCTGGAACGGGGTGCGCAACTACCAGGCGCGCAACTTCATGCGCGATGGCATGCAGGTGGGCGACGGCATCCTGTTCTACCACTCCAATACCAAGGTGCCCGGCATCGTCGGCCTGGCCACCGTGGCCAGTACGGCCTACCCGGACGACACCCAGTTCGATCCGAAATCCGACTACCACGACCCCAAGAGCACGCGCGAGAACCCGCGCTGGATGCTGGTGGACGTGGCCTTCGACCGCAAGCTCAAGCAGGTGATCGCGCTGGACGAGATCAAGCTGCACGCCGAAGCGCTCGGTGAAGGCTTCCCGCTGGTTGCCAAGGGCAACCGCCTGTCGGTGTTCCCGGTGACCGCCGCGCAGTGGAAGCTGCTGCTGTCGCTGGAAAAGAAATCCTGATTCCCTGCCTGAGAGTTCTCCCATGTCCGAAGCCAAGCGCCTGGCCGCCGAGAAAGCCATCGAGTACGTAGAAGACGGCATGATCGTCGGTGTCGGCACCGGTTCCACCGTGGCCTATTTCATCGATGCCCTGGCCCGCATCCAGCACCGCATCAAGGGTGCCGTGTCCAGCTCCGAGCAGAGCACCGCGCGCCTGAAGCAGCACGGCATCGAGGTGATCGAGCTGAACCACAGCGGCAACCTGTCGCTGTACGTGGACGGCGCCGATGAGTGCGACGCCAACAAGTGCCTGATCAAGGGCGGCGGCGCCGCGCTGACCCGCGAGAAGATCATCGCCGAGGCCAGCGAGCGCTTCATCTGCATCATCGACCCGAGCAAGCAGGTGCCGGTGCTGGGCAGGTTCCCGCTGCCGGTGGAAGTGATCCCGATGGCGCGCAGCCTGGTCGCCCGCCAGATCCGCGACATGACCGGCGGCCAGCCGACCTGGCGCGAAGGCGTGGTCACCGACAACGGCAACCAGATCCTGGACATCCACAACCTGCAGATCACCGATCCGGAAAAGCTGGAGCGCGAGCTCAACCAGCTGCCGGGCGTGGTCTGCGTCGGCCTGTTCGCCCGCCGACGCGCCGATGTGGTGATCGTCGGCGGCGAGCCGCCGGTCGTGCTCTGACCCTTTCGAAGGATCCTGACGATGTCGCTGTTGCGTTCGCTGCTGATGCTCCCGCTGCTGGCCCTGGCTGGCTGCGCCACCGACGCGGCCCGCCATTGGGTCGAACTGGATGGCGCCCGCTACCAGGTCGAGCTGGCCACCAACGATGAAACCCGCGCACGCGGTCTGATGTTCCGCGACCAGATGGCGGCCGACCACGGCATGCTGTTCATCCACGACCGCGAAGAAATGCAGGCGTACTGGATGAAGAACACCAAGATCGCGCTGGACATCCTGTACTTCGACAGCCAGCGCAAGCTGGTCAGCCAGCAGCGCGATGTGCCGCCGTGCTCTGCCGGCGACATGTGCCCGCCCTACCCCAGCGGTGGCCCGGCGCGCTATGTGCTGGAACTCAACGCTGGCCAGGCCGAGAAGCTCAAGCTGAAGGACGGCACGGAGCTGAAGTTCGGCCCAGGCATCGAGTAACAGGGTTCTGCCCGCGGTAGTGGGGGGCGCGGGGCGGGGCCACCCCCCCCCGGGCGGAGCAGGGGGTGGGGGGGGGGGGGGGGGGGGGGGGGGGGGGGGGGGG
>NZ_JAPTFQ010000130.1:0-5828 GCF_030985535.1 Stenotrophomonas sp. Sm2128 | reverse complement strand
GGCCGGCAACCCCATGACGTCGGAACGTTTCCGTATCTGCCGGCCGGCGGCCGGCACGACCGGGCTTTATTCTTCCTCTTCCGGCACGTCCTGCGGGTTCAACGTCTTGCTCGCCCGCTTCGGCGCGGTGAACGGCGTCGGCGTCGGCACGCCCTGGCCGGAATTGCCGAACACCATCTTGGCGCCGGCATTCAGACCACCACCGGCAATCTCCAGCTCGAAGCGCTCGGCGTCGCGGCGCCGGATCTGCTCGGCGATCTCGATCGCGTCATCCTCGTCCGCACCCAGTTCCACCAGGGCGGCCTGGCCAAACAGCACCGCCGACTCAAACGTCTCGCGGATCTGGAAATCGACACCGGCATGGATCAGCCGCAGCGAATGTTCGCGGTCGAACGAGCGCACCATCAGCTTGGCCTGGGGGAACTCGTGTGCCACCAGTTCAACGATGCGGTCGGCGGCCTCGGCCTTGTCCACGCAGACCGCAATCGCACGCGCGGTGGCCGCGCCCGAGGCATGCAGCACGTCCAGTCGCGTACCGTCGCCGTAGTAGATCTTGAAACCGAAACGCGCGGCGCTCTGGATCATCTCCACGTCGTTGTCGATGATGGTCACGTCCACGTCGCGCGCCAGCAGCGACTGGCTGGCGACCTGGCCGAAGCGGCCGAAGCCGATCAGCAGCACACTGCCGGACAGACCCTCGGCCTCGTCCACGCCGTCCATGTTCACCGTCGGCTTCGGCGCCACGCGCTTGTAGAGCAGCACCACCAGCGGGGTCAGCGCCATCGACAGCACCACCACGGCGGTGAAGTTGGCATTGATCTCCAGGTTGATCACGCCGGCCGATGCGGCGGCCGAGAACAGCACGAAGGCGAACTCGCCGCCCTGCGCCATCAGCACGCCACGATCCAGCGCCTGCGCATGGTCGCTGCCCATGATGCGCGCGACTACGTAGATGCACAGCGCCTTGGCTGCCATCAGCGCCAGCACCAGGCCGAGGATCAGCTGCCAGTTGCCAGCCACCACGCCCAGGTCCAGCGCCATGCCCACGCTGAGGAAGAACAGGCCAAGCAGGATGCCGCGGAACGGTTCGATATCCGCTTCGATCTGGTGGCGGAAGGTCGATTCGCTCAGCAGCACGCCGGCCAGGAACGCGCCCATCGCCATCGACAGGCCGGACAGCTGCATCAGCAGCGCCGCACCCAGCACCACCAGCAGCGCGGCGGCGGTCATCACCTCGCGCGCCTTCGATTCGGCCAGCACCCGGAACAGCGGATTGAGCAGGAAGCGGCCGACCAGCACCAGGCCGACGATGGCGCCGACGCCGATCGCTACCGACAGCCAGCGCGAGCCCTCGCCATCGGCGCTACCCGCGCTCGGGCCCATCCACGCCACCAGCGCCAGCAACGGCACGATCAGCAGGTCTTCGAACAGCAGGATGGAGACGATCTTCTGCCCCGACGGCAGCGCGATGTCACCGCGCTCGGCCAGCAACTGCATCACCACTGCGGTGGAGGTGAGCACGAAGCCGGTGGCACCGATGAAGGCCACCTGCCAGGGCAGGCCGAACAACTTGGCAATGCTGGTCAGCACCACCGCACAGGTAACGATCTGCAGCGTGCCCAGCCCGAAGATCTCCTTGCGCAGGCTCCACAGGTGCGAGGGCCGCATTTCCAGGCCGATCACGAACAGGAACATCACCACGCCGAGCTCGGCGGTATGCAGGATCGCCTGGGGGTCGGAGAACCAGCCCAGCCCGAACGGTCCGATCGCCAGGCCGGCAGCGAAGTAGCCCAGCACCGAGCCCAGGCCGGCCCGGCGGAACAAGGGCACCATCACCACCGCCGCGCCCAACAGGGCGACGACCTTGACCAGTTCGCTGGTCGCTGCTTCTACCGCCATGCGGTGTGTTCCCCAAGATCCAGAATCGGGTTCAACAATAGAGCAATGCCGATGACGGCAATAGCACGCATGTTGCGTCGGATTGTCTTGGAGGTGGAACGATGTAGGGAGCGACCCCCAGCATCATCCCGAAACCATGCATCCGCGTCGGTGGGTGCCAACCATGCACCCGCTTCGGTAGGTGCCAACCTTGGTTGGCACGAAAACGCCGACCAAGGTCGGCATCTACCAAGGCATTCCCCGGCCAGCCTCACCCACCCCGGCAGAACGCGGCGTAATCGATATACCCCGGGAACGGCACGTCCGGCGCGCACACCGGGCACTGCGGGTCCGGCCGGATGCCGGTCTCGCGGAAGCGCATGCCCAGCGCATCGAAGCGCAACAGCCGACCGACGAGCGGCTCGCCGATGCCCAGCAGCAGCTTCAGCACTTCGGTGGCCTGCAGCACACCAGCCAATCCCGGCAGCACACCCAGCACACCGGCCTCGGAGCAGTTCGGCGCGAACTCCGGCGGCGGTGGCTCCGGGAACAGGCAGCGGTAGCACGGCGCCACGCCGCGCTGGCGGCCGGCGTCAAACACGCTTACCTGGCCATCGAAGCGCTCGATGGCGGCGTACACCAGCGGCGTGGCGTGCTTGATGCAGGCGTCGTTGAGCAGGTAGCGCAGCGGGAAGTTGTCCGAGCCATCCAGCACCACGTCCACGCCGTCCAGCAGCGCATCCACGTTCTCGGAGGTGACCCGCTCGGGCACGGCCTCGACCTCGATCGACGGGTTGAGCGCCAGCAGCCGCTCGCGCGCGGAATCGACCTTGAGCTGGCCCACGCTGGCTTCGGTATGCACGATCTGCCGATGCAGGTTGCTGCGCTCCACCCGGTCGTGGTCGGCAAAGCGCAGGTGCCCTACCCCAGCCGCGGCCAGGTAGAACCCAGCCGGTGCGCCCAGCCCACCCGCGCCCAGCACCAGCACGCACGACTGCTGCAGCCGGCGCTGGCCGGCCTCGCCCACCTGCGGCAGCAGCAGGTGGCGCGAATAGCGGTCGTAGAAATCGCGGTCGGCAGCGCTGGCCAGTGGTTGCACCAGCGGCAGCGACTGCTCGCGCCAGGCCACGGTGCCGCCTGTCACGGAAGCGACGTGGGTGTAGCCGGCCTCCCGCAGGAACTGCGCGGCATCGGCCGAGCGCTTGCCACTCTGGCAGATCAACAGGATTTCCTGGTCGTGCTTTGGCAGATGCGCGGCCGGGTCGGCCTGCAGCTCGCCCTTGGCCACGCCGCGCGCGCCCTCGGCCATCCCGCCGGCCCGCTCGTGCGCCTCGCGCACATCGATCAGCACCGCGCCATGGGCCAGGCGCTCGCGTGCCTGCGCGGGGGAAAGCTCTTGGATGCTCATGGCGGCATTATCGCGCAGACACCCTCGACGCGCCCTGCCCCGAACATGGCACCATGCGGGCGTTGCCCCTGCATCCCGGAACCGCTGCATGCGCTCTGCCACCGAATTCTGGCGTGACCCGCGCATGCCCTTCGTCGAAAGCCGACGGGCGTGCGACAGCCGCGCCTGCCATCGCCCGCACAGCCATGACACCTTCTCGATCGGCGCCGTGGACGCCGGCAGCAGCCTGTTCACCGGCGCTGCGGCAGGACCGCGCCTGCTGCAGCCCGGCAGTCTGGTCGGCGTACCCGTAGGCCGTGTGCACGCCTGCAACCCCCTGCCCGGCCAGGTCTGGAGCTACCAGATGCTGCATCTGGACCCGCGCTGGATGGCCGAGGTCCGCGCCGAGTATGACGACCTGCCCGAACCCGACTGGCAGCAGGAACCGATCCGGATTTCCAACCATCGCCCGCGCTACCAGCAGTACTGCCAGCTCAACGAGACGCTGTTCTCCGACGATCCAGTCAGCGTCAAGGAAGCGGCCCTGATCGCGTTCGTCGGCGATCTGGATGAACACGATGGTGTTGCCGTCGCCGGCCCGCTTGAAGATGCCGCGTTACAGCAGCGCTTGCAGCCGGTGATGGACGTTCTGCGCCAGCGGCTCGAACACACCCCGGCCCTGCAGGAGCTGGCATCGCTGGCGGGCATGAGCCGCTACCAGCTGATCCGCGCCTTCCGACGCGCCACGGGCCTGACACCGCACGCCTGGCAGATCGACCAGCGCATCCAGGAGGCCCGCCGGCGGCTGTGCGAAGGGCAGGCACTGGCCGTGGTCGCGCATGCGCTGGGTTTTGCCGACCAGAGCCATTTCCAGCGGGTCTTCAAGGCCCACGCCGGTGCGACCCCGGGCCAGTACCGGCGCTGAGCCTGCAATAACGTTCAATACCGTCGCGCGGCGTATCCCCAGACTGGCGCCCCAGCCAGCCGCCGCCGGACCCGATGGAACAGTTCCTGGTCATCGCCACCGTACATTTTCTCGCCCTGCTCTCACCCGGCCCCGACTTCTTCCTCGTTGCACGCACCGCGATCACCTCGGGCTGGCGCACTGCCAGTGGTGCCTGCGCAGGCATCGCCCTCGGCAATGGCGTCTTCATCGTGGCCGCTTTCACCGGAACGGCCATGCTGCGCGCAGGCAGCGCAGGGTTCATCGCGGTGCAGTTGGCGGGCTGCGGGTTCCTGCTGTACCTCGGCACGCTGTTCCTGCGCCATGCGGGTTCGACGACGTTGCAGGCAGCTGAAGCGGCCGATGGATCGCCAGCGGGCGGTGCCCACGGATGGTGGAGGGCGGCTGGGCTGGGCGCCCTGTCTGCGCTGCTGAACCCGAAGAATGCGCTGTTCTACGCAACGCTGGCGGCAATGCTCAACGGTCCGCAGGCCAGCGCCGCAACGAAGTTCTTCTATGGCGCGTGGATGTTCGGCATCGTCCTGCTATGGGATCTGCTGGTTGCCGCGCTGGTCGGCCACCCATGGGTGCTGGGTCGATTCGCGCGTGCCCTGCCGTGGCTGGAACGGGCCGCAGGGCTGCTGATGATTGCGCTGGCGCTATGGATCGCCGTGTCGCTGTGGCTGGCCTGATGCCGGTAATTCGCGCCTGTCGCAATAGCGTTCAATACGGCGCGTCCAGCGCAGCCCACACTCGGCACTTTCTGTAATTTGGTGGCAGGTTTTCGTGCAGCAGTTCTTCATCGTCGCGGTGCTGTACGGCTTCGCCATGCTCCTGCCTGCGTCGAATCACGCGAAGATCCTGCGCACCGCGATGGGCGCGGGCGGGCACGCCGCCATGGCCGCATCGTTCGGTATCGCCATCGCTACGGGCATCATCTGCGCCACGGCCTTCGTTGCGGCGGGCATGCTGGGAAACCGCGGCCTGTGGACGCTGGCGATGGAGTGCGCGGGTTGCCTGCTGCTGCTGCGGCTGGCGGGCATGTGCCTGCGCGATGCCGGGCTGACCTCCCTCTCTCCGCTTTCCCTGCAGATGCCCTGGGGCCTGAAGGCCCGCTCCCGTTGGCCGCACGCCGAGGCTGGATGCCTGTTGGCGCTCGCCAGCATCAACAACTGGACGCTGCAGTTCGCGGTTGCAGCCCTGGTCAGCGGCCTCGTTGCCGACATGGATACCAAGGCCGCCTACGTGGCCTGCCTGGGCGGCGTCGCGCTGTCGCTCGGCCTGCTGATGGCGTGGCTCGGCAGCCATCCGCGCTGGGCACAGGGGTGTTGCCGATTGCTTCCGTGGCTGGAGCATGCCGCGGGCCTGGTGATCGGCGCGGTGTCGGTGGCGTACCTGGCAGGGGTACTGGGTACCACCCTGGTCTGGGCAAGCCTCACGGGGCAGGCGCAGCTGCCCGAATCGATGATGGCCGCGCCCCGCAGCGCCCCATGCGCGTTGCCGCATTGCCGCGCCCGTCGCAACAGTTCGCCATGATCGAGGACTGTAGACGTAGGGGTAGTGCCGGCCGCTGGCCGGCAACCTCGTGAACACACCAGGCATCATCGGGTTGCCGGCCAG
>NZ_JAPTFQ010000012.1:0-72809 GCF_030985535.1 Stenotrophomonas sp. Sm2128 | reverse complement strand
CCCCCACGAGCCCCCATGCCTGCCGCCCACGCCCCTGTCCTGAGCACTCTCGCTTTTCTGATCACAGCCATCCTCGCCGCTTCGCCCAGCCATGCGGCTGAAGCCGATGCGGATCCTGCTGCCGCCGCTGCGACGGCCAACGTGGCCGCGTCCACGCTGGATGCGGTGGTGGTGACCGGCTCGCGCACCAGTACGCGTACGGTGAAGAACAGTTCCACGCCGATCGACGTGATCTCCGCCGAAGACCTCACCGCCACCGGCCAGGCCAATCTGCTGGAAGCACTGCAGCGCGCACTGCCGTCGCTCAGCCAGATCGGCGGCTACCAGAGCGACCAGGAGAGCCTGATCCGTGGCTACCAGCTGCGCAACCTGTCACCGGGCTACACGCTGGTGCTGGTGAACGGCAAGCGCCGCAATGCCAGTGCCTATGTAAGCGGTGCCAATGGGGGCGGCTTCCCAGGCCATGCGTGGGCGGACCTGGCGTTGATTCCGGTGTCGGCCATCGACCACGTGGAAGTGCTGCGCGATGGTGCGTCTGCCATCTATGGCTCCGATGCGATTACCGGTGTGGTCAACGTGATCCTGAAGTCGCAGGCGCACGGTGGCGAGCTCGCCGTGGAAAGCGGGCAGAGCATTGATGGCGATGGCTCGCGAACCAGCGTGCGTGCCAACGTGGGCCTGCCGTGGGGTGCCGATGGCTTCGTCAACCTCTCCGGCGAGACCACCCGCCAGCATCATGCGATCCGCACCCGCCGCTACATCGATGGCTATCTGAGCTACCCGGCGGTGGATGGTAGCGGCAATCTGGTGGCGCTGCGGCCGAATAATCGATTGCCGGCCGGGGCATCGCCGAACCCGGCCGAAGCCAGCCGCAATGCCGAGGCCAACACCATCCTCAGCTCCCCGTCGTATGCGCTGAAGGCGTTCGCGGTGAACGTGGGCCATGGCCTGGGCGAGAGCGCGCAGTTCTACGCCAATGCCACCGCCAGCGATCGCACCGCGCAGGCGATCCAGAACTTCCGCCTGCCGGCGACCATCTTCACCACCTACAAGGCTCCAGGCGTGCTGAACGTGTTTCCCGATGGCTTCCTGCCGGTGCTGGAAACAAAGGAGAAGCAGTACACCGGCACCGCGGGCGTGAAAGGCCAGATCGCAGGCTGGGACTACGACGCCAGCCTGACCGGCAACCGCAGCACGGTGCGTACCTATACGCGCAACTCGGTGAACTACTCGCTGCCGTACCCCGGTTCGCCCACTGACTTCTATGACGGCAAGCTGGACTACCAGCAGGGCATCGCCAACCTGGACCTGCGCCGTGGCTTCGAGGTGGCGACGTTTGCGTCGCCGCTGGAGGTGAGCGCGGGCGCCGAGTACCAGCACGAACGATACGAGCGTGGGGCAGGGCAGTGGGAGTCATACACGGGCTTTGGTGCTGCGGCCTTCGTCGGCTATTCCACTGCGGACGCGGTGAAGGCGACCCGCAACAGCAAGGCGGTGTACGTGGGTGCGGCCACCAACATCACCTCGCGCTGGTATCTGGATGCGGCGGCGCGCTGGGAAGACCATTCCGACTTCGGCAGCGTGTCCACCGGCCGCCTGACCACGCGCTTCGACGTCACCGATGCGCTGGGCGTGCGTGCCACGGTCAGCAACGGTTTCCACGCGCCCAGCCTGGGCGCGCAGTTCTACCAGGCCACTGGCAGCTGCCCGTGCGGCACCACGCTGGTGGCGCAGGTGTCTTCGCCGGCAGCGGTTGCGCTGGGTGCTACGCCGCTGAAGCCCGAGAAAGCCACCAACTACAGCCTGGGCGTGACCTGGGACCCGAGCCCGGCGTTCCACTTGGCCGTGGATGCCTACCAGATCGACATCCGCGGCCAGCTCGGCCAGTCCAGCCAGATCGGCTACAACGCGCAGGATCCTGCACGCGTCACCGACAACAGCGGCACGGTGCTGACTGCGGCGCAGAAGAACACCATCGATGCGCTGTTGGGTTCGGCCGGCATCAGCATCCTGCCGGGTGATGCGTTCTACGCCAGCTACTTCACCAACGTGGGCAACACCCGCACGCGCGGTGTCGAGCTGACCCTGGAGGCCAACCAGGAAACCGCGTGGGGCAAGCTGCGCTGGAGCTATGCGGCCAACGTGGGGCGCACCACCATCCAGAAGGTCAGCGACATTCCGGCGGCGCTGCAGGGGCTGCCGAACATCAACCTGTTGACCAAGAGCAGCGAGTACGCGCTGCGCTTCCGCACGCCCAGCTACACGCAGGTGGTGGGGTTGGGCTGGCAGAACGGGCGCTGGCGCTCGAACGTCGACTTCACCTACTACGGCCCGATCAAGCGCCTGAACAGCGGCGTGGAGTACAAGCAGCCGCCGGTGCTGGTGACCAATCTCTCCGGTGCCGTGGAACTGGGCGCAGGCTGGAGTGCGGCGCTGGGCATCAACAACGTGTTCGACAAGCGCACGCGCAAGGTGCCGGAGTACGCGCGCAGTGCCACCGATGTGGCGAGCATCGAGACGACCTGGGACAACGGCGATGTGCTGGGCAACGTCGGCGCGTACTGGTACGGGCGGGTCAGTTACCGGTTTTGAGGTTCACGCCAAAGGCGGCCGGACGTAGTTCGGCATCATCGAGGAGCATTTCATGTCTTCTGCATTGAAGGTGGTGGCAGTGGTGGGGTCACCGACCAGCTCGGCAACGTCGCGTACGTTGCTGCTGGTGCGGCACTTGTTGGCGTCGTTGCAGCAGCGGGTGCATGCGAGCGTGGAGCTGGTGGAGCTGGCGCCGATTGCGCGTTCGCTGGGGCAGTCGCTGTCGCGCGATGAAGCGGAGCCAGCCGTAGAGCAGGCACTGCAGGCAATCGAGGCGGCCGGTCTGCTGGTGGTGGCGACGCCGGTGTATCGCGGTTCCTATCCCGGGCTGTTCAAGCACCTGGTCGATTTCATCGGGCTGGAAGCGCTGGTGGATACGCCGGTGCTGCTGGCGGCGACCGGTGGCAGCGAGCGCCATGCGTTGGTGATCGACCACCAGTTGCGGCCGCTGTTCAGTTTCCTGCAGGCGCACACGCTGCCGATCGGGGTGTATGCCACGCCTGCCGACTTCGATGGCGAGCAGATCAACAGTGCAGCCTTGCAGGCGCGCATCGCACTGGCGGCCGAGCGCGCGGCAGGGCATCTGGCTTCGCAGGCGCTGGCGGTACCGGCGCCGCTGCGAAGGATCGCCTGACGGCATAACCGGCGGCGCTTTGCTTATGGCCAAGGCGCATCTGCATGGCCGGATCTGACCGCCGATTGTCGCCCGGCATCGCCGTGCCGACCGCCGTCATCTCTAGCATCGATATCGAAGCGGCATCGCATTGCCGCCCCCCGATGAGGACGACCCTGTGAGTCTGGACGCAACCGACAAGCCCATCCTGTTCCTGCTCGACCGTGAGTTCGAGGACGGACAGATTCCCGGCCAGCGCTTCTTCTGCCGGCACAGCCTGTTGCTGGAAGGTGCGCTGTCGAGCATCGACGGCCTGGACGCGCAGCTGGACGTGCGCCGCATCGGTTTCGCACGGCCGCGCCGGGAGGTGATCGCCGAAATCGGCGAGCAGGACCAGTCGCTGCCGAAGCTGGTGCTGCCGCAGGGCGTGCGCAGTGACCTCGCGAGTGGCGTGCACCAGGACCGCCAGTACATCTCCGGTGCCGAACCGATCCTGGCCGCGCTGAACGGGTTGCTCGGCATCCCCGTGGCCCATCCCTGAGCGAGGACGCGACCATGAGCTATCAGATCAGCGTGTTGGACAAGAGCCCGGTGGCCGAAGGCGCCTCGCCGGAGCAGGCGCTGCGCAACAGCCTGCAGCTGGCGCAGCGCGCCGAACAGCTGGGCTATCACCGCTACTGGTTTGCCGAGCACCACGCCGCGCCGACGTTGGCCAGCCCCGCACCGGAAGTTCTGGCGGCCTGGGTGCTGGCGCAGACCCGGCGCATCCGCATCGGCAGTGGCGGGGTGATGCTGCGCCACTACGCGCCGTACAAGGTGGCGGAGAACTTCAACCTGCTGGCGGCGTTGGCGCCAGGGCGCGTGGATCTGGGCGTGGGCAAGGCGCCCGGCGGCCTGCCGGCATCTACCGCTGCATTGGCAGCGGGGCGGCCGGCGTTCACCGACTTCGACCAGCAACTGCGCGATCTTGAGGGCTATCTGTCCGGCGCCGAGGCCGATGTGCTGGCGCGGCCGATTCCGCAGCAGGCGCCGGAGCGCTTCCTGCTCGGTGCCAGCCCGCAGAGTGCACGGCAGGCGGCCGAGCTGGGCTGGCGTTTCGTCTACGCCGCGCACTTCGACGGCGACCCGAAGCACATCGAGGCCGCGTTCGACGCCTACCGCAGCGTCTCCTCGCAGCCACCGCTGCTGGCTACGGTGGCCTTCGCCGCGCCGACTGCCGAAGCCGCTGCGCGTCATATTGGTGCGCTGCGCGTCTACAAGCTGCACCTCGGTCCCGGGCAGACCGTGAACCTGCCCAGCCCAGAGGCGGCTGCCGAGTACGCACGCCAGGTGGGCGTGGCCGACTTCCGCATCGAGGAAACACGTCCGAGCGTGTTGTCCGGCGATGCGCAGCACGTGCGCGGCGAACTGGACGCGCTGCACCGGCGCTTCGGCGTGGGTGAATTCATCCTCGATGCGCCGGTGGCCGACCTCGACGCACGCCTGACATCCCTTGAACTGCTGTCGCCCGCGCCGCGCGCGGCGGTGGCCTGACCTGCAGGAGCGATTCCATGAGCACCACTCCGCGCCACATTCCGTTCGGCATCATGCTGCAGGGCCCCGGCAGCCATATGCATGCCTGGAAGCATCCGTCCAACCCGGCCGATGCCAGCGTCAACCTGCAGTTCTACATCGACATTGCGCGCACCGCCGAGGACAACGGCATCGCGTTCGGCTTCGTTGCCGACGGCCTGTACATCAACGAGAAGTCGATTCCGCACTTCCTCAACCGCTTCGAGCCGATCTCGCTGCTGTCGGCACTGGCCACGGCAACGAAGAAGATCGGCCTGGCCGGCACGCTGTCGACCTCCTACAGCGACCCGTTCACCGTGGCCCGCCAGTTCGCCTCGCTGGATCTGCTCAGTGGCGGTCGTGCTGGCTGGAACGTGGTGACCTCACCGTTGGAAGGTTCGGGTCGCAACTATGGCCGGCCGCACCCGGAGCATGCGCTGCGCTACCAGATCGCCGACGAGTACCTGGAGGTGGTGCAGGGACTGTGGGATTCCTGGGATGACGACGCCTTCGTGCGCGAGCGCGACAGCGGCACGTACTTTGCGCCGGAGAAGTTCCGCCGGCTCGACCACAAAGGCCGCTTCTTCCAGGTGGAAGGCCCGCTCAACATCCAGCGCTCGCCACAGGGCCAGCCCGTGATCTTTCAGGCCGGTTCGTCCGATGACGGCATTGCGCTGGCCGGCAAGTACGCCGATGCGGTGTTCACCCATTCGCCATCGCTGGAAGAAACCCGCGCGTTCACCCAGAAGGTGAAGAACTCGGCGATTGCACACGGCCGCAGCGGCAATGACGTGAAGATCTTCCCGGGTATCGGCCCCATCGTCGGCCGCACGGCCGAGGAGGCCGAAGCCAAATACCAGGCGATCGCTGCACTGGCCACGCTGGAGGATGCGCTGGCCTATCTCGGCCGCTTCTTCGACCACCACGATTTCAGCCAGTACGATCCGGACGCGCCCTTCCCGGAGCTGGGTGACATCGGCAGCAACTCGTTCCGCTCCACCACCGACCGCATCAAGCAGGATGCGCGTGAGAAGGGCTTGAGCCTGCGCCAAGTGGCATTGGAAGCCGTGAGCCCGCGACCGAACTTCATCGGTACGCCGGAGCAGGTGGCCGATGAGCTGATCCGTTGGTTCGACGCCGGTGCCAGCGACGGCTTCATCCTTGGATTCGCCGCACAGCGCGAAGGCCTCGAGGATTTCGTGACCCAGGTGCTGCCGATCCTGCAGGCCCGCGGCTACCACCAGCGTGAGCTGCAGGGGCAGACCCTGCGTGAGCATCTGGGGCTGCCGTACAAGGCCAGCCGGTACGCGGCCGACGCCGAACCGGCGCGGAAGGCGGGGTAGGGCGATGAGCGGAGAGAATTCGGTAGCGCCCGGCCATGCCCGGCGAGACCCCACGTCCATCGGCGTGCTGCCCGAAATCGCGGCACGCGCCGAGGCGGCCATCGCGATCCGCCATGACCTGCACCGCCACCCGGAGCTGGCCTTCGAGGAGCACCGCACCAGCGCCCGTGTGGCCGAGCTGCTGCAACAGTGGGGCTATGAGGTCACCACCGGGCTCGGTGGCACAGGCGTTGTCGGCACGCTGCAGCGCGGGCAGGGCGGCCGTCGCCTCGGCCTGCGCGCCGACATCGATGCATTGCCGATCCACGAGGACTCCGGCCTGGCCTATGCCAGCCAGACCGAGGGGTTGATGCATGCCTGCGGCCACGATGGGCATACCGCCATCCTGCTGTCTGCGGCGCATTACCTGGCCCATCACGGCAATATCGACGGCACCCTGCAGCTGGTGTTCCAGCCGGCCGAGGAGACCGGTTCGGGCGCGTCGAAGATGATTGCCGACGGCCTGTTCGAGCGCTTCCCGGTGGACGCGATCTATGGCCTGCACAACTGGCCGGGCGTGCCGGTGGGCCAGTTCGGCTTTGTCGATGGCCCGGCGATGGCGTCGGTGGACTGGGCACGGCTGAAGGTGATCGGAAAGGGTGGCCACGGTGCCGAGCCGCAGGGCAGCGTGGATCCGATCCTGGTCGCCGCGCACATCATCACTGCGCTG
Source organism: Stenotrophomonas sp. Sm2128 (assembly GCF_030985535.1). Taxonomy (NCBI): domain Bacteria; kingdom Pseudomonadati; phylum Pseudomonadota; class Gammaproteobacteria; order Lysobacterales; family Lysobacteraceae; genus Stenotrophomonas; species Stenotrophomonas sp. Sm2128. The sequence goes on along the minus strand of NZ_JAPTFQ010000012.1, from coordinate 66,001 downwards.
CAGAGCGTGGTGTCGCGCAATGTCGATCCGCGGCAGATGGGCGTGGTCACCGTCGGCTCGATCCACGGCGGCCAGGCCGCCAATGTGATTCCGGACGTGGTCGAGCTGAAACTGACCGTGCGCGCCTACCTGCCGGAGGTACGCGACACCCTGCGGCGCCGGGTCACCGGGATTGCCGAGCAGACCGCTGCCGCGTTCGGTGCGCGCGCCGAGATCGAGTTCCCGCGCGGTTTCCCCAGCGTGATCAACCACCCGCAGCAGACGGCCTACATCCGCGAGGTGGCGCTGCAGGGCTTCGGCAGTGAACACGTAGTGCCCGAATTCGCGCCGCGTACCGCCAGCGAGGATTTCGCCTTCCTGCTGCAGGCGCGGCCGGGCAGTTTCGTGTTCGTCGGCAACGGCGACAGCGCGCCGCTGCACAGCCCGCGCTACGTGTTCAACGACGCCGCAATCGCACCCGCCGCCAGCCTGTGGGCACGGCTGGCCGAAGACTATCTGGTGAAGGACGTGGCATGAGCAGCAACGAACGCTTCTTCTACACCTCGGTGGATGATCCGCTGGCACGGCCTCTGTTCGATGGCCTGGAACAGGAGTACGACAGCCGCTACGCCGACGTGCGCCGACGCATCGGTGGCAGCGCCCGCGAGGAACTGCAGCGCTACCCGGCGCAGGCATTTGCCGCGCCGGTAGGGGCCTTCGTGCTGCTGCTGCGCGATGGCGTGGCGATCTCCGGCGGCGCGTTCATGCCGCACCGCGATCCGGATACCGCCGAGTTCAAGCGGATCTGGACGCTGCCCGGGCTGCGTCGGCAGGGCATCGCGCGGCGCGTGCTGCAGGAGCTGGAAGACCAGGCGGCGCGGCAAGGATACCGGCGGGTGTTCCTGACCACCGGCTTCCGCCAGCCTGAAGCGGTTGGCCTGTACCTCAGCCATGGTTACACCGCGCTGTTCGATCTGGATGCGGATCCCGAAACCATTGCGCACCTGCCGTTCGAAAAGCACGTGCGGGCACCGGCGCCCGTCATCGTGCCTGCGCAGACCCAGCTGCAAGGAGCCCACGCGTGAGCACGCCTTCGACCGCGCTGGATGGCATTGCAACCCGGCCCGCGCCAGCGCCCGCGTTGAAGATCGTGCCGGCCCGGCATCCGCTGCAGGTGTTCGGCACAGTACTGGCACTGGCGCTGATCCTGATCGGGCTGCAGTCCGTACTGGGTAATCCGCGCTGGGGCTGGGGCACCTTCGCTGAGTGGTTCTTCGCACGCCCGGTGCTCGAGGGCCTGGGCCGCACGCTGCTGCTGACCGCGCTCGGTACCGGTCTCGGTTTCGCACTGGGCACCTTGCTTGCGCTGGCCCGCGTCTCTGGTTCGCCGCTGCTGTCGGCGGTGTCGTGGGGCTACGTGTGGTTGTTCCGCTCGATCCCGCTGCTGGTGCTGTTGCTGCTGCTGAACAACCTGGGCTACCTGTACAGCACCATCGAGCTGGGCGTGCCGTTCACCGGCATCAGCCTGTTCTCGTACCCGACCACGCAGCTGATCGGTGTGTTCACCGCCGCGGTGCTGGGCCTGACCCTGAACCAGGCCGCGTTCTCGGCCGAGGTGATCCGCGGTGGCATCCTCTCGGTCGACCACGGCCAGTACGAGGCCGCGGCCGCACTCGGCCTGCCGCGCGGTCGCCAGGTGCGCTGCATCATCCTGCCGCAGGCGATGCGTTCGATCCTGCCGGCCGCGTTCAACGATGTGATCGGCCTGGCCAAGAGCACCTCGGTGGTCTACGTGCTGGCGCTGCCTGAGCTGTTCTACACCGTGCAGGTGATCTACCGCCGCAACCTGGAAGTGGTGCCGCTGCTGATGGTGGCCACGGTCTGGTACCTGGTGATCCTGACCGTGTTGTCGCTGCTGCAGCGGCGCGTGGAACAGCGCTTCGCGCGCGGCCAACTGCAGCGCGAGCGTTCGGTGTCGCGAGTGTCATCGCCCCCGCGTGTGCAGAGCGATGCCGCGCATCGCGTGGCCAACCGCCCGCGCATCGCCACCCAGGTTGAAGCGGGCGAGGGCGCTGCGGTGTCGCTGCATGGTGTGGGCAAGGTGTTCGGCGAGCAGCCGGTGCTGGAAGACGTGAACCTGGAGCTGCGCGCTGGAAGCGTGACGGTTCTGATCGGCCCGTCCGGCGCCGGCAAATCCACGCTGCTGCGGCTGATCAACCACCTGGAACGCGCCGACAGCGGCTATGTGACCGTGGGCGGCCAGCTGATCGGCTACCGCCGCGATGGCGACACCCTGTACGAACTGCCCGAGCGCGAGATCCGTCGCCGTCGTGCCGAAGTGGGCATGGTGTTCCAGGGCTTCAACCTGTTCCCGCACCTGACCGCATTGGAGAACATCATCGAGGCGCCAATCGCGGTGCGCGGTGTGCCGCGCGCGCAGGCCGAGCAGCAGGCGCGCACGCTGCTGGAGCGGGTCGGCCTGGCCGACAAGGCCGATGCCTTCCCGCGCCAGTTGTCCGGTGGCCAGCAGCAGCGCATCGCGATTGCCCGCGCGCTGGCGCTGCAGCCGAAGGTGCTGCTGTTCGACGAACCCACGTCGGCGCTGGATCCGGAACTGGTGGCCGAGGTGCTGAGCGTGATCGAAGAACTGGCCCGTTCGGGTACCACGCTGGTGATCGTCACCCATGAGCTGAGCTTCGCCCGCCGCGTGGCCGACCACGTGGTGATGATGGACCAGGGCCGGGTGATCGAGCAGGGCACGCCCGAGGCCCTGTTCGAGCGCCCGCGCCAGCAACGCACCGCCGATTTCCTGGCCAAGACCCTGTAACCCTCAAGGAATGCCATGAGCCCTGCAGCACCCCGTCGCCCCTCACGCAGCACCTTGTTGATCGCAGGCGTGCTGGTCATCGGCATCGCCGGCATCGTCTACTCGCGCGTGCGCCAGGCCCCGGATGCCGGCGCCGTGGCCGCGACCAGCCTGGCCCGCGCGAACACCGCCATCCTGAAGGGCACGCTCGACCCGAAGGCGCAGGCCCTGATTCCGGCTGGCTACCGCTTCGTCACGCCGGGGGCGTTCACCGTGGCGACTCATCCGGGGCAGCTGCCGCTGGCCGACTACGGCGCCGACAGCAAGGACGTGGTCGGCATCGAGCCGGACATCGCGCGCCTGATCGCCGATGCGCTGGGCCTGAAGCTGGTGATCGTGCCGGTGGCGTGGGCCGACTGGCCGCTGGGGCTGGAATCGGGCAAGTACGATGCGGTGCTGTCGAACGTGACGGTCACCGAGGAGCGAAAGAAGAAGTTCGATTTCTCCAGCTACCGTTACGACCTGCTGGGCATCTACACGCGCACTGATGGGCCGATCCAGAAGATCGAAAAGCCGGCCGACGTTGCCGGGCTGAAGGTGGTGGTCGGTGCCAGCACCAACCAGGACCAGATCCTGCGGCAGTGGGACCAGCAGAACATCGCTGCCGGCTTGAAGCCGGTGGAGTACCAGTACTTCGATGACGCGGTGGTCGGCCGGTTGGCGGTGATCACCGGGCGGGCCGATGTCTCGTTCGAGCCCAATGCCACCGGCGCGTACTCGGCACGCGACGGCAAGGTGCGGCGCGTGGGCCTGTTCCCCGGCGGCTGGCCGAACGCCGCGGCGATCTCGGTGACCACGCGCAAGGGGAGCGGCCTGGCCGACGCGGTGACGCAGGCGCTGAACACGCAGATTGCCAGTGGTACCTATGCGCAGGCGCTGAAGCGATGGAACGTGGCCGAGGAAGCTGTGCCGCAGTCGCAGACCAACCCGCCGGGATTGCCGACGCTGCAATGACACCGGGCGTGGCCCGGCGGGCCCCTGTAGACTGGCGCATGGTGATCGGCGACATGCAGTCGAGCAAGCTCGCCTCTACCAGCGCGCCTCCAGTGTTCTGAACGGCTTTGCCAGCCGCACACCCTCGGCATCGAAGTCGGAAACGCTATGCCCATCCACACGCACCGTCTTCGGCATGGTGCGCGCCGGCCACCAGACTTTCACTGCCGTCCCGCTGCGCAACCCCTTGCCCAGCGTGACCGTCAGTGTGCCGTCGCGCTGCCGCGCCTGCATCTGCAACGTGCCATACGCGGTCGGCAGCCGCTCCACCGCCAACCCATCGCCCGCCACCCACGACGGCGGCGTGCCCGGCAGCAATGACAATGCATCATCGTCTTCGCGCATCAGCATGCCGAACAGCGTGCGGCCGTACTCGGCACCAATCCAGGTATGCGGCATGTCGCCCAGGTAGCGGGGGAAACGCAGCCGCGAGTGCACGACCTCGGCCAGTACCTGCCACTCAAGCGGGCGCCGATCATGCAGCAGTCCCTGCAGCAGCTCATCGGCAACCTGCGGTTGGCCCAGGTGCACATAGCTCAGCACGTTGCGGATCTCATACGGCGTATAGGCGTACAGCGCATCGGGCTGGCTGCGCTTGCGCACATCCTCCAGATAACGCGCGAAGGTGGTCCGCAGTGCCTCGGCGGGCAGCACGCTCTGCGCACCGGTGGGGTCCAGTGCGATCGATACGCCGGTTGGATCGCCATCGCCCAGGTCGGCCGAGGAGGGAATGAAGTCGATGCCCTTCCACGCCATCGTCGCCCGGATAGAGGCGTGCAGCGCGTCGTAGAGCAGCGTGTACTGTTCGCGCGCCCAACGGGCGGTTTCATGGTCGCCCAGCGACTCGGCCAGCCACGCGCCGTCGTGCCAGCCCTTCAGTCCCCAGTAGTCATCCCAGTAGCTGTGGGTGGGCGACGGATATCCCTCATGGCTGATCGACGGCGCAAGGATGCCCGCGAAGCGCTCCGGCGCCGGCTGGTCGGCCTTGTAGCCGGGCACCAGCGTGCGCTCGCGTAGTTCCTGCAGGAACTGCAGCGCGGCCTTCACCTTGGGCAGGTAGGCACGCACCGATTCCGGTCCACCATCCAAGCGCGCGACATCGGCCACCAACGCGACGTACTGTCCTTGGCTGTCGTACTCGATGTCCGATCCAAAGCCGGTGTTGACACTGCCATCGTCGTTGAGGATCGGCGAGACCAGGCCGTTGGCATGCACGCCGTGTTCGCTGTACCAGGCCAGGTAGTCGCGCGCGACGCGTGCTTCGCCCATGCGCAGCAGCACCGCCGAGGTGGCCATGCCGTCGCGGATGAAGGAGCGGTTGTAGTTGCGGGGCCCGGGCTGCATGGCCGGGCCGGTCTGGTTGATCAGCATGTAGGCGGCCTGCGCGCGCAGCATGTCCACCAGCGAAGGATCGGGCAGGCGCAGGCCGACCTGGCCCAGCCGTACCTGCCAGTCCGCGGACGCCTGCGTGGCCAGTGAATCGAACGCCGCATTGGCATCGCGGGGCAGCGTGGCCAGATCGAGCGCGGGCGCCTCGGGCAGTGCGCCCTTGCTATCGGTGGTGGCAGTACCCAGCGGGAACGCGACCACGATGGCATCGCTGGCTCCCGGTGCCAGTGACACGCGGTAGTTCAACGCAGCCGAGGCAAGACCCTCGTCGTCGCGCGCCTGTTGCGTGGAGGGCAGATGGCCGGCAGCGACGTTCGCGGTGATTTCCGTTGCGCCATCCCTGCCAAACGGCGCCGCGCCGGACGCAGTCACCGGCGTGAGCGACTGCAGCAGCATGCGGCCATTGATGCGCACAGCCTGTCCATCGATCGCCACATCGCGGATGGGTGACAGCCCGCCGTTCTGCCACGGTGGATTCATCTGCATCGGGCGCACGACCAGGCTGAGCGTGCCGTCGATCCTGGTGCCGCCGGTGTTGTGCAGGCGATGACGCAGGAAGGTCACCGGCTGGCCGTTGCGCTCGATGGCGAACACTTCACTGCGCAGCTCCAGGCCGGGTTGCGGTGACCAGGTAGCGGAGGGCATCGGCTTCCAGCCGTCCCGCAATGCATGCTGCACGTTCTGCCCGGCCGCACCCGCAGTGCTCCCATCGGCGCTGCGCCAGATCGGCTGCACCAGCGGCGCGCCCTTGAATGCTTCCAGATTGCCGTATTCGTCGAAGATCGATTTCTGCCGCCCTGCGTGCACGCCGACGGCGGTCCAATAGGTCTGCTGCATCTGCAGCGACGCCGGGAACAACGCGCGCTGCGCGCCGCTGGCGGCGATCTGATACTGATTCATCGGTGTCATCACGGCTTTCGGGCCGAGCAGGCGCAGGCGTGCCACCTTTGGTGCAGATCCATCCACGCTCAGGCGGAATGCACGCATGGCCTGTGCGGCATTGGCGGCCAACCAGCTCTGGCGGTGGCTGGCCGCCTGCGCATCGTGCGCGAGGTCCTGCCACCGGCCCTGTGCATCCTGAACCTGCAATCGGGCAGGGCCGCGGTTTCCATCAGCCCAGTCGACCACCAGACCAGCCGTCGATTGAGCCTGCGGCAGCGTGATCTCTAACGCATGGGATCCATTTGTTCCGGCCGGAACCGCAACGGTGCCACCGCCTTGCCAGAGCGCCGCCGCCTGCGCTGCATCGACACCCCTGATGCGTGCGCTGAGCGTGCTGTCCAGCGGCTCCATCTCGAAGATCGACACGCCCCAGTCGGCAGTGCGCTGCGGACTGGCCAGCCGCAGATAGCGCGCCTGCCGCGGCGCGAAGTACAGCGTTTCCACATCGCCCAGTGAATCGGCCATCGTGTACGCGGTCTGCCACTGCGTGCCATCCAGTGAGGTCTGCAGCGAATAGCCTTCCGGATTGGAGACATCCCAGGTGAGGCGCGCGCCGGCCAGCAGGGTGGGTGCGCCCAGGTCGATCTGGAACCAGTGGCCGGGGCTGAAGGCGCCGCCGGTCACGGTCTTCGGGTCGCCGTCGATCAGGTGGCCGATCGCCATCGCCGGCACCTGCTGCGAGGAACTGCTGGCCTGCCATTGGCTGCGCGGGGGGAGGGTCTGTGCCTGTGCGCTGGAGGCGAGGGCGGCCAACAGCAGGGCAATGGCAGATCGCCATGGGATAGCTGAGCGGAAGACCTTGGAACGTTCGGCGCGCAACGTCATTACTGGCAGCCTCGCAGGATCGACCGGAATCGGGCGAGCGCTACGCTAGCAAGGGATGTAATCGGTTACATGACGCACTGCAATAGGTTGCGGATGATGGCCGGTCGCCTCGATCGCCGGTTTGAGTCACGATCACCATCAATGGGGTTGACGGATGTGGCTCTGGACGGCCGTCGACCAGGCCATACGCTATTGGTAGCGACCTCGAATCTGGAATGGATTGATGATGGAATTCAGTTTTACGCTGATGTACCGAGTGCCCGATATCGGGGAAGATCTCAGTGCATTTGAGCGATGTCTCGCAGAGTCGGGATGTGACGATGGGCTGCTGGGTAGTGGTTTGCCGGGTATCTTGGCGTTGCGATTCCAGAGAGAGGGAACGGTCGCAAACGATGTCGCGCGTGATACATGCGTGCAGGTCCAAAATGCGCTCCCGGAAGCCGAGTTGATAACCGTGCACTTCGATGTCAGCAATGCTGCCAGTATCTCTACTTGCGGTGCCTCCAGAGCTGGGCTTGTTTGACTTCCATGGAACACTTTTGAGAAGCAGCCGAGCATGGCTCGGCTCTACATAGTATCCGGCAGGTCAAGCGCCCCCCTGTTACAGCTCCACCGTCTCCCACCATCGCGTACCCGCCTGCGGCGCCTGCATGTCCAGCGCTTCGCCCATCATCGGCGTGGCCACCGGCACGTTCTTCGCGGCCGCCAATGCGGTGATGCGTTCGAACGGCTGCTGCCATGCGTGCAGGGCCAGATCGAAGGTGCCGTTATGGATCGGCAGCAGCCACTTGCCGTGCAGGTCCAGGTGCGCCTGCAGCGTCTGTTCCGGCTGCATGTGCACGAACGCCCAGCGCGGATCGTAGGCACCAGTCTCGATCATCGTCAGGTCGAACGGGCCGTACTTTTCGCCGATGGCCTTGAAGCCGTCGAAGTAGCCGGTGTCGCCGCTGAAGAAGATGCGGAAGTCGCCGTCCTGGATCACCCATGACGCCCACAGGCTACGATCACTGTCGCCCAGTCCGCGGCCGGAGAAATGCTGGCCGGGGGTGGCGGTCAGGCGCAGGCCATTGGCCTCGGTCGATTGCCACCAGTCCAGCTGTTCGACCTTGCTGGTGTCCACGCCCCAGGCGATCAGCTGGTCGCCGACGCCGAGCGGTGCAATGAAGCGCGCGGTCTTGCCGGCCAGCTGCATCACCGCTGCATGGTCGAGGTGGTCGTAGTGGTTGTGCGAGAGGATCACGCCGGCGATCGGCGGCAGATCGTCGATGCTGATCGGCGGCGCATGGAAGCGGGCCGGGCCCATCCACTGCACCGGCGAGGCGCGCTCGGAGAACACCGGGTCGGTCAGCCAGTACTGGCCGCGCAGCTTCAGCAGGATCGTGGAGTGCCCCAGCCGGAACAGGCTGCGGTCCGGCGCGGCGTCCAGTGTGGCGCGGTCCAGCGGCTGCACTGGAATCGGGTGCGCGGGCACGGTGCCCTTGGGTTTGTTGAAGAGGAACGTCCACCAGATCTCCAGGCCGTCGCGCAGGCCCATCGCTGGACGGGGCAGGGCATTGCGGAACTTGCCATCACGGTACTGCGGCGACTCGGGGAAGTCGGGGAGGGACCAGGACTTGCAGAAGGTGTAGGCGGTCACGGCGAGGATTCCAAGCAGGAGGACAAGGAGCAGGCGCTTCATGGGTGACGTCCGCGGAGTACACTGCACAGTGTAGTTTCGGGTTTTCCAAAAGTACACTGCCGAGTGTAAAATGGAGGCGTCCGTTCAGTTATCCGGTTCCCGCCATGCCCCGTGCCCCGCAACGCCTGACCGACCGCAAACGCGAAGCCATCGTGCGCGCGGCGGTGGAGGAGTTCCGTGCCGCGGGCTACGAGGCGACCAGCATGGACCGCATTGCCGAGGCGGCCGGGGTCTCCAAGCGCACCGTCTACAACCACTTCCCGAGCAAGGAAGCGCTGTTCTCGATGATCCTGGAGGAGCTGTGGGAGCGCAGCGTGGCCAGCGACGCATTGCCGTACCGCGCCGACCAGCCGCTGCAGGCGCAGTTGCTGCAGTTGCTGGGCCAGAAGCTGGAACTGCTCAGCGATGCCAACTTCATCGACCTGGCGCGGGTGGCGATGGCCGAGATCATCCACTCACCGGAGCGTGCGCAGGCCATCGTCTGCCGCATGGGCGAGAAGGAAAGTGGCGAGAGTGCGTGGATCCGCGCGGCCATCGCTGACGGCCGGCTGCGCGAGGTCGATCCGGAGTTCGCCGGCCACCAGCTGCACGGGCTGGTGAAGAGCTTTGCGTTCTGGCCACAGGTGACGATGGGGCAGGCGCCGTTGAACGCAGAGGAGCGTGCACGCGTGGCCGAATCGGCGGTGGCGATGTTCCTCGGTTTCTACGCGGTCTAGCTGGCGGCGAAGCGGAGGAACTCGTCGGCCGGCAGCGCCGCCGAGTACAGATAGCCTTGGCCGACATCCACGCCCAGGGCCCGCAGCTTCTGCTCCTGCGCCAGGGTTTCGGTACCTTCGGCCACCACGATCGCGCCGCAGCGGTGCGCAACCTCGACGATGAAGCGCACGATCGACTGCGACTTGGCGTTGGACAGTGTGGCGATCAGCGCCTGTTCGATCTTGACCTCGGCGATGGCCAGCTGCGAGAGCAGGATCAGGGTTGAATAGCCAGCGCCGAAATCATCCAGCGACAGGGTGACCTCCGCCGCCAGCAGCTGTGCGATGTTGGCATCGACCACGTCGCGCTCGACGATCTCGGTCCATTCGACGATCTCCAGGCGCAACATCACGCCAGGCACATCGTGCAGCTGCAGCAGTTCCTGCAGGCGCAGGCCGAAGTCGGGCAGGCGCAGTGACTCGGCCGAAACGTTCACTGCGATCTCCAGCTGCCAGCCATCGCGTCGGCACTGCTGCAGGAAGTGGATGGCCGACTGCAGCGTGGCCCATTCCAGTTCAGCCAATCGCCCCTGCCGGCGCAGCAGGGAGATCACCCGCATCGGCGCGATCAGCCGGCCCTCGCCGTCGCGCATGCGCAGCAGTGCTTCGGCGCCGACCAGTTGACGATCCTGCAGGCGATGCTTGGGCTGGTAGCACAGCGGTGCGTCGCCCTGCTGCAGCCAACGTTCGAGAGCGACTTCGATCAGGGCGTCGATCTCGCTGTCGCGCTGGATCGGGTCGTCGAAGAACACGACGCCGGATTCGATCGCACTCAGTGCAACGGTGATCGCACGGAACGGAAGATGTCCTTCGTCGGCATCTACGGGGGGCTTCAATTCGACTACTGCACAGCGGAACAGCGGCCGGAAACCGGGCCAATCGCGGCCGCCCTGCTCGGCCAGGTTGCTGGCCAGCTCGGTGATCTGCGGTTGCGTGCGCAGTTCGGACAAGGCCAGGTCGCGCACCAGGATCGCCAGCGCGGCATCGCCGAACTGGTAGATCTCCAGTTGCGTGGCCGGCAGCGAGGGCAGCAGTCGATGTACTTCTTCGGTGCTGTCGCGCTGCCAGATACCGTTGTCCTGCAGCGGACCATAGCGCAGGCGCAGATCGCGCAGGTTGCCCATCTCGGCCACGATCAGGCAGGCCTTGCCGATGCCGTCGTTGTCGCGCCAGTAATGCTGCAGGCGTTCGCCGAGCGCACGCATGTTGGGCAGGCCACTGATCGGATCGATGCGCAGCCAGGCCTGTTCGCGCTGGCGTTGTGCATCGATCTGAGCATCGTTGTAGACCAGTGCGAACACCGCGCCGAGCATCAGCAGTGAGAGTGGCAGTGCCAGCAGGCGCTGGATTGCCAACTCCTCCACGGGCAGCTGATGGGCGCCGATGATTGCTACCCCCAGTGCCAGGCCCAACGCAGTGACGACGATACGAACGCCCCAGGCCTGCAGGATCAGGCGCAGCGAGAGTTCATTGAGCATGCGTGGGTGCAGGCGCCTGCGCAGCCAGACGCCGGCCAGCATCTGCAGCGTGGCCTCGAGGCCGGCAGGCAGGAAATACTGGGTGCCGGCGAACTGGTAGCGGGCCAGCAGGCTGGCGCCCAGGCAGGCCAGGCCACCGCGCCAGCCGCCGAGCAGGCCGCTGACCAGCAGGATGTCGAAACCCAGGTGGAGCTTGACCACGCCCTGGCTGTAGCGGGCCACGAACCAGGAATTGAACAGGTAGATCAGGCCCAGCGCCACGCCCACGTACAGGCGGCGGCCTTCAATGGCGTGGCCGGCGCGGCGGGTGGCGATCAGCAGCACGCCGATCATGCCGATCACCGCCGTGGCCTGCAGCAGGTACAGCGGCAGGCTGGGCAGGGCGCTGTCCAGGACCTGGGCCGAGACCCGTGAAAGCGCATCCATAGCAGGTTCCCGCCTGTGACCGACGGCCGGTGACGAGCAGCGTAGTCGCAGCAGCGCGCAGGTTCAATTGCGCTGGCTGCGTTCGGGCAGGAGGTGTTCGGCCATGAAATCCACGAACGCGCGTACACGCGGCTGCTGATGGCGATGGCTTGGCCAGAGGGCCCAGAAGGTGCTTCGCTCAGTGCTCCATGGGTCCAGAACGCTGACGAGCGAACCGCGGTCCAGCGCATCACGCGTGGCGAAGTCGGGCAGGCACGCAATGCCATGGCCATCGATGGCCATGTGCAGGATCGTCTCAAGATGATTGGCGGTCATTGCGGCAGTCAGCCGGGTTTCAGCGCCTCCCTCACGTGCGGGCAGTGGCCAGCGTTCGATCAGGCCGGTGCCGGGAAAGCGATGGAGAAGGCATGCGTGGCCGCTCAGCTCTTCCGGGTGCTGCGGCGTGCCACGCTGGGCGAAGTACGCAGGGGCGCCCACGCACAGCAGGCGGGTACTGCCGAGGTTGCGGCCGTGCAGCCGGGAGTCGGCGGGGCTGCCTGTGCGGACGACGGCATCGAAGCCTTCCTCGATGACATCGACCAGGCGGTCGCTGAAGTGCAGGTCGAGTTCGATGGCGGGGAAGCGCTGCGCAAACGCCGAAAGCACCGGCAGCATCAGACCGCTGGCGAGTGGAAGACTGACCTTCAGGCGACCGCTGGGCGCGGCCTGGGCATCGGTCAGTTCGCGTTCTGCCGCAGCGACCTCGATCATGATGCGGCGGCAGCGTTCAAGGAACTGCTCGCCTTCGGCAGTCAGGCTGACGCTGCGGGTATTGCGATTCAGCAGGCGGGCGCCCAGGCGCTCTTCCAGCCGGGCGATGGTCTTGCTTGCGGCCGAAGGGGTGATGCCACGCTGTCGTGCTGCGGCCGCGAAGCTGCGTGCCTCGGCGACCAGAACGAAGAGGCTGAGACCGGCAAAGCTGTCCATGACGTGACCATTGATGACGTTGTTGTCATTAAAGCATGGAGCGAATGACGGATTCTTACGCAATAGCGTCGTCGATAGCATCAATGCGGTGGCGCTTGGCCACGCTCGAGTTTCATCGACATGTCTGTTGCCTCTGCTGAGACGGCCGGATCATCACGCTTTGGCGTGGTGCTGGCAGGCTGTCTGACGGCGCTCACCATTCCCTTGAGCATTGCCAGCCCTGCCGTGGGCATTCCTGCCATCCGGGACGCGCTGGGCGGTTCCCCTGCGGCGTTGTCCTGGATCATCAACGCCTATCTGTTGACCTACGGCTGCACCACGCTGGTGGCCGGTGGACTGGCCGATCTGCATGGCAGGCGCCGGATCTGGATTCTGGGCGGCGCGTTGTTTGCACTCGTCACCGGCCTGATTCCCTTGATGCCCGATGTGGCGTGGATCAATGTCCTGAGACTGCTTCAGGGGATGGCGGCGTCGGCAGCGTTTGCCGGCGCGATGGCGTCGCTGGCGCAAGTGTTCGACGGCCAGGCGCGGGCAAGGGTGTTCAGCCTGATCGGCACCACTTTTGGTGCAGGGGCCGCAGGCGGTCCGCTGCTGGCGGGCGGGTTGATCGATGCGCTGGGCTGGGAATGGGTGTTCTTCCTGCCTGCGTTGCTGGCGGCCCTGACCGTACCGCTGGTCGCCCTGTCATCCGCCGAATCGAGAAACCCCGGTTCGCCACGCCTGGATTGGCTGGGGGCCATCACCTTCATGCTGGCGCTGGGCTCACTCACCTACGCCATGATCGTGCTGCCGGAACGTGGCCTGGTGCATCCGCAGACGCTGGTACTGCTGGCGCTCTCGGTGGTGCTGCTGGGCGTGTTCATTGCCGTTGAGCGCTCCCATCGAACACCGCTGCTGGATCTCCGGCTGTTCCGCAACCGGCGTTTTGTTGGCGTGCAGATTCTGGCCGCTGCCCCTGCGTTCTCCTACGTCGTCCTTCTGGTCGTGCTGCCGGCTGGCTTCATCGGTGTTGAAGGACTGCGACCCACCGAGGCTGGACTGGCGATGGCAGCACTGTCTGCACCCTTGCTGGTGGTTCCCCTGGTTGCCGGCTACCTGCTGCGCTGGATTCCGGCGCGGACGCTGTGCTGTGCGGGCCTGCTGATCGGTGCTCTTGGGCTGGCATGGCTGGCGCAGGTGTTCCAGTTCCCGTCGGTGCGCTGGATGCCGATGCTGGTCATCGGAATCGGCATCGGCCTTCCCTGGGGGATCATGGATGGCCTGGCGGTCAGCGTGGTCGGCAAGGAGCAGGCCGGCATGGCCGCTGGCATCTTCAATGCGATGCGACTGGCAGGCGATTCCATTGCCCTCGCGCTTGTCGGCATCATGCTCTCGGCCCGGGTTGGCGGGGACATGATGCTGGAGGCCGGCGTCGTGGCCCGTGCCGCCGTGCACAGGCTGTCCATGGGCGACCTTGGCGGAGCGGTGGAGGCATTGCCCGGCGTTTCGAGAACGGCGCTTGCCCAGGCATACGTGGAGGCCGTCCGTGGCCAGCTGTTTGCCCTGGCGATGGCGACCGTGCTGGCCGCCATCGTGCTTGGGTACCTGTTGCGCGAAGAGGTCGAGCCTGGCCTGAGCAGGGGTAGTCAGTAGCGCGGGTCGGCAATGGCCGGCAGCACCAGTTCGCGCACGAAGCCGGACGGTGACAACTGCAGCAGCGCACGCACCATCGCAACGACGTCGTGCACCGGCACCAGCTCGCCGTCGCCGCGCGCTGCGGCCTCTGCCACCGGCACCGACAGTGCATCGTCGGTGTTGAGGTAGCCCAGCTGCAGGCTGGTCACCGCCAGGCGCCGATCGCGGAAGCCCTCGCGCAGTGCATCGGCGATGCCGTTGAGTGCGAACTTGGATGCACCGAACGCCACTTCCGGGCGGCCGCTGCGCGGCAGTGCCGAGGTCGAGCCGGTCAGCACCAGCTGCGGGCGTGGCGCGCCCAGCACCCGCGGCAGCAGGCGCTGCAGCAGCACCAGGGTCGCGGTGATGTTGACGTCGACCAGCTGGGTGAGCGCGGCATCGCTCTCGTCGAGGAAGGCGTACTCGTCGCTGAAGGCGGTCTCTTCCCAGATGCCCAGGTTGTGGATCAGCACATCCAGATCGGCCGGTGCCTGCGCTGCGATGTGATTGGCAGCCAGGGTGGGTTGGGACAGATCGGCCTCGATCCACTGCAGGGTGACACCCTCGGGGCATTCAAGGTCGCGCGGACGGCTGCGCGAAACGCCGATGACGGTGTCGCCCGCACTGCACAGGCCTTCCACGAACGCCCGACCCAGGCCCCTGCTGGCGCCGATGACCATCAATTTCATGTTGCTTCCTTGTTGTACTGCGGCGGCCTCAGTCGGCAGCCAGAATGGTGTCCCAGTCGGCGAACGCGCGCAGGCCGCTGCGCTCGGCGGTAATGATCGAGGCAGTGTTGTCGAGCTGGCAACGGTACTGAGGCTGCAGCCCGGCCGCCTGCGCGGACACGGCCATGGCGTGTACCAGCTGGCGTGTGTGCCCGCGACCGCGGGTCTCGGGCAGGGTCAGCACGCCCATGTCGGCCAGGGCTGGATCCACGCTCCACGGGTACATGCTTCCCGCGGCAACCAGCCGCTCGCCATCGAAGGCGCCGAACACCTGCCAGTGGTCCAGCTCGACCCAGGCGGCATCGAGATCCTCTTCGCTGGCGTTGGCCTGGAACACCTCGAACGCGGCTGCGTCGGCCGGGTCGAGACGGCGGATATGTGGTGGTGCAGGGCGCGCGGCCAGGGCCGCAAGTTCTGCGGCAGGGAAGTAGAAGACACGATCCGCACCATGCGTGCGCTGGCCGAGCTGCTGCAGGCGCTGTTGCAGCTGTGCCAGCGTCCAGTGCGGTTGCGCATGCAGGTGCAGGCGAGCCGCCAGGGCAGGGCGCAACAGTGCGCGAGCGGGGCCCACGACCGGCTGCAGCAGCATGCCGTCCTCGCCCTCATCGAAATCATCGCTGCACGCCAACTGCAGCTGTGGATCGTCCCGCAGCGTGCGCTGCCCGGAGAACACGCCGCGCCAGGTCGCATCGATCAACGGGGCAAACACATCATCCATGACCGGTGTCTCGCTCAGTGCCGGGGCAGGTCCACCTGCAGGCCGGCGGCCTTCCATTCGGGGTAACCGGCGGCGAGCCGCTGCGCGGTCAGTCCGGCCTCGCGCAGCATCGCCACCGCATCGTTGGACAGCACGCAGTAGGGACCGCGGCAGTACGCGACAATGTGGACGGCACGCGGCAGTTCGTCCATCCGTGCGCGCAGTTCTGTAACGGGAATGTTCAGCGCTCCGGGCAGGTGGCCCAGATCGAATTCCTCGCGCGGCCGCACATCCAGCAGCACCACGCTGCTGCGTTGTTCCAGCAGCTGCTCCACGGTCAGTCCTTCCAGCGCATCGCGGCGCTGCAGGCTGTCGTGGATCACGCCGTGCATTTCGCTGCGCTGGTGGTCGGCATAGTCGCGCAGTGCGGCCAGCAGGTTGCCCAGCGGGCCATCACCGCTGCGGTAGAGGATGCGCTTGCCGTCACGGCGGGTCTGTACCAGGCCGGCACGGCGCAGCTGCTGCAGGTGCTGGGAGGTATTGGCCACCGACAGGCCGGTCAGTTCAGCCAGGCGTTCCACGGCGCGCTCGCCCTGGGCGATGTGCTCCAGCAGGGCCAGGCGATGGGCATGGCCGAGCGTGCGGGCGATCTCGGCCAAGGCCTCAAGCGGTGAGGGTGGTGGCTCTGTTGCAGCGTTCATGCGGGGCACGCTAGCATCGCTCTATCATTCAAGCAAATAATTGAAGGTGTGCGATATGTGTGGCCAGGCGACATTCGTGATGGATGCGGTGGTAGTCGGCGTGGGAGCGACCGCAGTAATGGACCTGTGGGCGGTGGTGCAGCGGCGGCTGTTCGGCATTCCCTCGTTGGATTTTGCGATGGTCGGGCGTTGGCTGGGGCACCTGCCACGCGGGCGCTTCCGCCACGATGGCATCGGCCGCGCGGCAGCGGTCGGTGGCGAGCGCGCGCTGGGGTGGACCGCGCATTACGTGATCGGTGTGGTGTTCGCCACGTTGTTGCTGGTCGTGGTCGGGAGCGATTGGGGGCAGGCACCCACCCTGTGGCCGGCGCTGGCCTTCGGCATTCTCAGTGTTGCCGCGCCGTTCTTCATCCTGCAGCCGGGCATGGGTGCCGGCATTGCCGCCTCGAAGACCCCGGCGCCGGGCAAGGCACGCCTGCGCAGCCTGGTGGCGCACAGCGTGTTCGGCGTGGGCATGTACCTTTCCGCGCTGCTGTTGGCTGCGGTTCGTGCAGCATGAGCGAGAATCGGCGGGGTCACCGGCAACAGGAACCCCCGGCATGGAAGCACCCAATCCCTTCACTGATGGCATGCCGCTACCGTGGGCATGGCAGGAAGCGTTGGCCGATGCGCGCGTCGAGCGGCAGTCGATCGGCGTGTCGCGCGCGGATGTAGCCCGTGTGCAGCGACCAGGCCAGCCCGATGCCTTCGTGAAGTCGGAAGTGATCGACGCCTTCAGTGAGCTCGGTGATGAGATCGCGCGCCTGCGCTGGCTGCAGGAACAGGGACAACCGGCACCAACGGTAATTGCCACCGCCGAAGAAGCCGGCCGGCGCTGGTTGCTGATGAGCGCGCTGCCCGGCCGCGACCTGGCTTCGTCGCCGGAACTCGCGCCGCAGCAGCTGGTGGAACTGCTGGCCGACGCGCTGCGCGGGCTGCATGCGTTGCCGCTGGCAGCCTGCCCGTTTGACCAGCGACTGCACTTGCGACTGCAAGCCGCGCAGGCACGGGTCGAGGCGGGGTTGGTGGATGCCGATGACTTCGATGACGAACGCCTGGGCCAGAGTCCGCAGCAGGTCTTCGCTGAACTGTGCAGCACCCGGCCCGATCATGAAGACCTGGTGGTCAGCCATGGCGATGCCTGCCTGCCGAACCTGATGGTGGTCGAGGGGCGTTTCAGCGGTTTCATCGACTGTGGGCGACTGGGTGTTGCCGACCGCTACCAGGACCTGGCGCTGGCCGCGCGCAGCCTGGTCCACAACTTCGGCGACACGCGTTGGGTGGCGCCGTTGTTCCAGTGCTACGGCGCGGTGGCCGACGAGCGCCGGCTTGCGTTCTACCGGCTGCTCGACGAGTTCTTCTGAGCCCGCGCGTGGCTGGCGATGGCCGCGCAGATCAGGCCGCCCACCACGCTCAGGTGCTCCAGCGCGAAGAACAGGGCCAGCTGCTGTTCCGCGCCGTGCTTGGTCCAGAAGGTATGCACGACGACGATGGTCAGCAGCATGAACACTGCCAGCACGCCGCTGCCCAGCCAGAGCAGGCGATCAAGCAGCAGGCACAGTGCGCCGCCCAGCAGCACCACGGCGCTGGCGAGGTTGAACAGCACAGGCGGTTGCAGCCCGGCGGCCTGCGTTTCGGCCACGCTGTTGTCCCACGCCAGCAGCTTGGCCAGGCCCGAGGACAGGAACACCACGGCCAGCAGCAGCCGGGCGAGGAACCACAGCACGCGGCTGTCGAGCAGGGTGGCGATCATCCGTGGCATGCAGGAACTCCGGGTTGAGCGTTGGGCGGGCCGGGCAGCATCGGGCCTCAACAGCGGTTGAGGTCAAGGCTGGCTGAACGAAGCCCGATGGTGGTCGGGTTGTCGCCTTTTAATTGGACGAACGTTCGTTCACTATTCGCGCCATGAGCCGAGCCGACCGCAACGAGCAACGCATCGCGCAGATCCTGCAGGCCGCCCTGCAGTGCTTCCTCGCGAAGGGATTCCACCAGACCAGCATGCGTGACATCGCGCAGGCGGCCGGTGTCAGCCTGGGCAATCTCTACAACCACTTCCCGGGCAAGGAAGCGATCATCCTTGCCGTGGCGGTGGCTGAGAGCGAAGAGCTGGCACCGTTGCTGCAGCGACTGGCCGCGTCCGAAGGCGAGCGCGCACAGGTGCTGGCTTTCCTTCGGGACTTCCACGCACTGTGCCGGCAGCCGGAATGGGCGACGCTCGCCGTCGAAGTGCTGGCCGAGAGCGCACGCAATCCGGCCGTAGCCGAGGCATTTGCGGCCAATCGCAGGCAGTTGCAGGCGGCCCTGGCCGAAGCGCTGCAGCAGGTGGCACAGCGCGAACGCCGGCGTCCCGTGTTGGCCCCCGCATTGCAGGCGCAGGTGCTGCTGGATGCCATTGAAAGCGATGCACTGCGTCGGGGGCTGGGCGAAGCCGGTGAAGGCGATGAGGCATCGCTGGATCTTGGCCTGCTCGCGCTGCTGCTCGGGGCGCGCGCATGAGTGCCGTTGACCGGCGATTGCACGGCCTTGATCTGGCGCGCTACCTGGCCTTGGCCGGCATGGTGCTGGTCAACTTCCGCCTGGCGATGGCCGTGCCGGCAGAGGGCGCCGGATGGTTGGCAGGCTTCTTCCACTTTCTGGAAGGCAAGGCTTCGGCGACGTTCGTTACGCTGGCTGGCTTGGGCCTGGTGTTGGCCACGCAGCGGCAAGGGGGGTGGCCCGCCAGCGTGCAGACCATGAGGCGCGCGCTGTTCCTGCTGGCGCTGGGCCTGCTCAACCTGACCCTGTTCCCGGCCGACATCCTGCACTACTACGCGGTGTATTTCGCGCTGGCCGTGGTGTGGCTGCGTGCCTCGCCGCGCGTGCTGCTGACCAGCATCGTGGCCATTGCCGCCTGTTCGTTCTGGGCGCTGCTGCACTTGAACTATAGCGAAGGCTGGAACTGGCAGACGCTGGAATATGCCGGCCTGTGGCAATGGCCGGGCGCGGCCCGCAACCTGCTGTTCAATGGCTTCCACCCGTTGATGCCCTGGCTGTGCTTCTTCCTGCTGGGGATGCTTCTGGCACGGCTTCAGTTGTCGCAGCCGCGGGTGCAGCATGCATTGCTGGTGCTGGGGCTGCTGTTGATCGGGGCTGGACATGGCGTGCAGCAGCTTGCGCAGGGAACGCCTTGGCAGGTGTGGCTGGGAACACAGCCGATGCCGCCGGGACCGGCTTATGTGCTTACGGGTGCGGGTGCGGCCTGCAGTGTCATCGCCGCCTGCCTGTGGCTGGCGCGTGTGCGACCGGGTGACTGGTTGGAGCCGTTCACCGCGGCCGGACGCATGACCCTGACCCTGTATGTGGGCCACATCCTGCTGGGCATGGGCACGCTGGAAAGCCTGGGCCTGCTCGATGGCAGCGCGTCGCTCGCATCGGTGCTGCTGTGGGCGCTGCTGTTCCTGATGCTGGCGACGGGCGCGGCCTGGCTATGGTCGTGGCAGTTCGCACGCGGCCCGCTGGAGACGGTGATGCGGCGCATCGCAGGCTAGTTCCCTGGTCGTACTGAAGCGATGTTGTGACGGACATGTCTGTGCCGCGGCGAACGCATCTGCGATAGTGGTGGCAGGTAACACTTTCTGCTTGCATCCATGTCATTCGCTTCGGCGCAGCATCTCGGCGAAGTCCTGCAACAATCCTATGGCATCACCCCCACCGCCGTGGTGCCACGCCCGGTGGGCGCCGACGCCAATGCCAGCGTGTATCGCGTCGATGCGCGGCACGGGCAGTGGTGGTTGAAATGCCGTACCTACCAGGTCGCCCCAGCGGTGTGGGACAGCCTGCATTGGATGCGCGGCACGCTGGGTATCGATGAGATCGTCGCGCCGTGGCCGGCGTTGACCGGTGGTGCGTCTGTGCAGCGCTGGGGATTGCAGTTCACCCTGTTCCCGTATGTGGAAGGTCAGTCCGGGTTCGAGGCGGCGTTGAGCCGCACGCAGTGGAAACGGCTGGGGGAGGTGCTGCGGCGCCTGCATGGCGCGCAGTTGCCAGCGGAACTGCAGCAGGCACTGCCGATCGTACGGCTGGAAACCGCGGCGCTGGAGACCGTCGGGCAATGGTTGGCCGGCGAGGGCCTGGCGGCCGCGAAGGACGGGCTGGGTCGCGCATTCGTTTCGGTATGGGACCAGCAGCATGCGCGCATCGCGGCGCTGCATGCGCAGGCACGGGAGCTGCTCGCGGCGTTGCAGGACGCGCCGGTAGACCTGCATCTGTGCCACACCGATCTGCATGCTGGCAACCTGCTGATGGGCAATGACGGGGGCCTGCACCTGATCGATTGGGATGGTCTGTCGCTGGCCCCGCGCGAGCGTGACCTGATGTTCATCGGTGCCGCTGTTGGCGGGCGCTGGGGTCGCGAGAATCCACTGGGGTTCGAGGAGGGCTACGGCAGCGACCGCGGTGATCCGCGCTGGATCGCCTGGTACCGGCACTGGCGCATTCTGCAGGACCTGATCGAGTTCCAGCAGGTGCTGCTGGGCAGTGACGGAGAGGACCGATCGCCGCAGCTGCGCCGGCAGTCACTGCACTACCTGGGGGAGCAGTTCGCACCGGGCAATGTGTTCGATGCGGCGGAGCGGGTATATCGCGCGCTGGATCAGCTTCCAGGCCGTTGCCAGGATCTCCCCGGGTAGAGTCGACTGTTAGTCGACTATCGCGCGCAGCGCGGTTTCTGCCCGCTCCGAACGAAAAGCAGTCGACTAACAGTCGACTCTACCCATGGCCTGTCCATGCACGACCCGTGGCTTGCCTGTGCAGGCCCCATGGCTTGTCCATGCAGATGGCTTTCATTCGGCGGGCTTGGCCGCTGCCGAGGCCGCCGCGCTTGCGGCGCGGCGCGACAACACGGCTTCGCGGTGGGCGATGTAGGCGTTGGCGGCGAGGATGATGCCGGCACCGATGAGCGTCCAGCGATCCACGCTTTCGTTGAACAGCAGCCAGCCGCATAGCGTTACCAGCGGCAGCTGCAGGAAGCTGATCGGGGTCAGCGCCGAGACTTCACCGAGCCGCAACGCCCGCGTCCACAGCAGCTGACCGACGGTGCCCAGCACGCCGGTGGCCAGCAGCCACAGCCACGCCATGCCGGAGGGCCAGACCCAGACGAATAGTGCCGGGACCAGCGACAGCGGCACCCAGAACACGTAGGTGTAGAGCACCACGGTGTCAGCGCTGTCGACACGGGTCAGCTGCTTGATCTGGATCGCCACCAATGAGCTGAGCACGGCGGCTGCCACCGCTACCAGGCTGCCGGCGGTGAAGCCGGCGGTACCGGGGCGCACGATCACCAGCACACCGATGAATCCAACCACCACCGCGGCCCAGCGGCGTACACGCACGGTCTCGCCCAGCCACAGCACGGCGGCGATGGTGACGAACAACGGCGTGGAGTACGAGAGGGAAACCGCCTGCGCCAGTGGCAGATGGCCCAGTGCCCAGAATGCGCACAGCATCGAACCCAGGCCAATCGCACTGCGCACGAAATAACGCGGCAGCTGCTGCGTCTTCAGTGGTGCATGGCCGGGGCGCAGCAGCATCGGCAGCAACGCGAGCAGGCCAAAGGCATTGCGAAAGAACGCCACTTCCTGGGTTGGTACGTACCGGGTGGCGTAGCGGATGGCGACGGCCATCAGGCCGAATGCCATCGTGCTGCCGAGCATCAGCAGCGCCGCCCGCATCGGGGTGGCGCTGGGGGAGAGGGCGGGGGTGTTCACCACTGTGCGCCGAGCAGGCGGGGCTCCGGTTCGATCGGCACGCCGAACTTTTCCAGCACCGAGGCCGAGATGCGTCGCGCCAGCGCCAGCAGCTCAGCACCGGTGGCGTTGCCGTGGTTGACCAGCACCAGCGCGTGGCTCGGCGCAACGCCGGCATCGCCTTCGCGGAAGCCCTTCCAGCCGCAGGACTCGATCATCCATGCCGCCGAGACCTTGCGCTTGTCGTCCTGTTCGGCCGGGAACACCGGCAGCTCGGGGAAGTGCTGCAGCAGCACGTCTACCTGTTCCAGTGGCAGCACCGGGTTCTTGAAGAAGCTGCCGGCGTTGCCCAGCACATCCGGATCGGGCAGCTTGCGGCGGCGGATCGCGATCACCGCATTGGCCACGTCCACGGCACTGGGCAGCTCCACGCCCTGTGCCTGCAGTTCCTCGCGGATGCCGGCATAGTCCATGCGCAGGTCGTGCAGCAGCGGCAACTTCAGCTCGATGGCGGTGATCAGGTAGCGATCGGGCTGCTGCTTGAACACGCTGTCGCGGTAGGCGAAGCCACACTGTTCGTTGTCCAGCCGCACCCAGGCCTGCTCCTGGCAGTCCCAGGCTTCAACGGCCTGGATGAACTCGCCGACCTGCGCGCCATAGGCACCGATGTTCTGGATCGGCGCGGCACCGGCCGTTCCGGGAATCAACGCCAGGTTCTCCAGGCCGGACAGGCCTTCCTGCAGCGACCACATCACCAGGCCATGCCAGGGCACGCCGGCCCCGGCGCGGATCACTGCGTGGTCAGCGCGGTGTTCCAGGAAACTGATGTCACGGTTGCCGAACACCAGCACGGTGCCCGGCAGGTCTTCGGCGATCAGTACGTTGCTGCCGGCACCCAGTACCAACAGGGGACCGCTGGCCACTTCGGGCAATGCCAGCACTTCCGGCAGCAGTGCGGCATCGTGCAGTTCCAGCAGCTGCGCGGCGCTGGCCTGCACGTGGAAGGTGTTCAGCGCCTGCAGCGGCGCATTGCGGGTGAGCGTCCAGCGCAGCGGGGCGTTGCCGTCGACGGTATCCATGGGCGCGCTCACAGTGGGGCCACCGCGCCGCGGCTCGGCGCTTCGCGGCGGCGACGGATCGCCTCCACGCATTCGGAGACCAACGCCGGGCCACGGAAGATCAAGCCGCTGTAGCACTGCACCAGCGCCGCGCCTGCGGCCATCTTGGCCACCGCATCGGCACCGGACAGGATGCCTCCGACACCCACCAGCGGTACCGATTCGGGCAGGCGCGAGCGCAGGCGGCGCAGCACCAGGGTGGACTGCTCCAGCACCGGCGCACCGGACAGGCCGCCGGCCTCGTTGGCCAGCGGATCGCCGGCCACCTTGCTGTGGTCGATGGTGGTGTTGGTGGCGATCACGCCGTCCACCTGCAGTTCGCCCAGCACGCGCGCGGCGGCATCGATGTCGCGGTCACTCAGGTCCGGTGCCACCTTCACCAGCATCGGGACCCGGCGGCCATGCTGCGCGGCCAGTGCTTCCTGGCGGTCGCGCAACTGGCTGACCAGCTGGCGCAGCGCGGTTTCCTCCTGCAGTTCACGCAGGCCGGCAGTGTTGGGCGAGGAGATGTTGACGGTGATGTAGTCGGCCAGCGGATACACCTTGTCCAGGCAGGCAATGTAATCGTCCACCGCCTGTTCGTTGGGGGTGTCCTTGTTTTTGCCGATGTTGATGCCGAGCAGGCCGCGACGGTTGCGCGCGCGTTCGACGTTGCGCACCAGCGCGTCCACGCCCGCATTGTTGAAGCCCATGCGGTTGATGATCGCATTGTGCGCCGGCAGCCGGAACAGGCGCGGCTGCGGGTTGCCGGCCTGCGGACGCGGGGTGATGGTGCCGATTTCGACGAAGCCGAAACCCAGCGCGAACAATGCATCGATGTGCTCGCCATTCTTGTCCAGGCCGGCGGCCAGGCCGACCGGATTGGGGAAGGTCAGCCCGAACACGGTGCTCGGCATCGGCGCGATGCGTGCGGCCAGCAGCGGCGTGGTGCCGGTGCGATAGGCCAGGTCCAGTGCGGACAGGCCGAGGCCGTGGGCGCGCTCGGCGTCGAGCGAGAACAGGAAGGGGCGGGCAAGCGAATACATGCGTCGGTTCAGTCCAGCGTGCCGAGGAAGGCTCGGGTTCGATATTCAAAAGCGACCTGGCCGTCGACCGCGTGGGCGGCGAACAGGTCCTGCAAGGCGTCGATCATCGGCGCGTGGCGAGGATGACCGGATTGGGGTGCGTAGGAGGAGGACAGCAGGCGCCCGCGCAGGGCATCGAAGTCCAGATGCTGTACGTTCGGCAGCTCTACCATGCCGCGCAGGCCGGGGCCGAACCAGGCCTGCATGGTGGCATCGTCCTGGTAGCGCTCGGCCACGGCGGTGTAGTCGGTGCCGTAGTCCAGCAGCAGCTGTTCGTAGCCGATCAGGAACGGGCTGGCATCGAGCAGACGCGAATTCCAGTAGATCAGTGCCAGGCCACCTGGACGCAGGATGCGCTGCCACTCGGCGCGCACCGCCACGGTGTCGAACCAGTGGAAGGCCTGCGCCACGCTGACCAGATCGACGCTGGCATCGTCCAGGCCGGTGGCCTCGGCGCGACCATCGACGGCGGAGAAACGCGGGTACTGGGGTGCCAGCCAGTGTTCGGCGGCGGCACGCATGGCGGCATTCGGCTCGACCGCCACCAGTGGATGATCGCTGGCCAGAAACTGACGGCTGGAGATGCCGGTTCCCGCGCCGATGTCGGCCACCAGCGCCTGGTGGCTGACGCCCATCGGGCCGTGCAGCCAGTCCAGCAGCGCGGGCGGGTAATCGGGCCGGTAGCGGACGTAGGCGGCGACGCGGCTGCTGAAGCGTTCAGTGCTGTCGGAGGTGGTCATGGCGTCAGTTCGACACCGCGGCCAGCCACGCCAGGCCACCGAAGAACAGGATGAAGACCAGGATGGCGGCAAGCACGGCGCCGACCATCACCCAGCCCAGCACAAGGCCGGTGACGGCCAGGCCATCGCCTTCCAGTTCATGCGGGCGGCGGCGGATCTCGGCGCGGGCCATGTGGCCGGTGATGATGGCCACGATGCTGGCCACGAAGGGCAGGACGGTCCAGCTGGCGATGCCCATGACCAGGCTGACCACGGCCAGGGCGCTTGTCTGTCGGGGTGCCACGCTCATCGGGGTCCTCCTTGGCAGTGTGCACATGATAGTGCCTCTGCCCAAGCAATCCCATGCCCGGCGGATGCGATGGCAGGCGTGGACCCTGGTGGGCGAACGAGGTGCTAGCCCTGGTAGGCGCCGACCTTGGTCGACAAAGGGTATTTCAGCAGGGCAGGCGTCGACCTTGGTCGACGAAAGGCATGCCAACCAAGGTTGGCAGCTACCGGAGTGCCGGTATCAGCCCATCAACACCTGGCCGCCATCCACGTTGAGCACGCTGCCGGTGACCCAGCGCGCCAGCGGCGAGCACAGGAACAGGGCGGCGTCGGCAATTTCGCGCGGATGGCCGAAGCGGCCGAACGGGATCTTCGCCAGGGTGCCGTGGTACAGCGCCGGATCTTCGGTGCGACGGCGATCCCACAGGCCGTCATCGAATTCAATCGAACCGGGGGCGATGGCGTTGACCCGGATCCGGTCCTTGGCCAGCGCCAATGCCTGCGACGTGGTGTAGTGCGACAGCGCGGCCTTTGCGGCGGCGTAGGGCGCGCCACCGGGGCGTGGCTGCTGTGCGGCAATCGAGGACAGGTTGAGGATGCAGGCATCGCTGGATGCGCGCAGCCACGGCAGTGCCAGGCGCGAGGCCCGTACCGCCGCCATCAGGTCGATCTGCAGGCTGGCGGCCCAGCCATCCTCGTCGTCGGCCATGCCGTAGCCGGTAGCGTTGTTGATCAGCACATCGATGCCGCCGAGTGCACCGGTTGCGGCCTGCAGCCAGACCTGGATCTGGCCGGCATCGGCCAGATCGGCGGAGACGGTATGCAGCGGGGTGCCCTGTGCCTGCGCATCGGCGCGCAGGGCATCCAGTCCGGCCTGGCCGCGGGCGCAGACCGAGACCTGCGCACCGGCGCCGGCGAATGCCAGCGCCATTTCACGACCGATGCCCTTGCTGCCGCCAGCGATCAGCACGCGGCGACCGGTGAAATCGAGGGTCGGAGCCCCATTGGGGATCCGGCCCTGGGCAGGGGGCAGATCCCCGGAGGGGCTCTGACCCGCAGCCATGGCAGAAACGTCTGCCATCACAGATCGAACTTGATGCCCTGGGCCAGCGGCAGCGAGTCCGAATAGTTGATGGTGTTGGTCTGGCGGCGCATGTAGACCTTCCACGCATCCGAACCGGACTCGCGGCCACCGCCGGTGTCCTTTTCGCCACCGAAGGCGCCACCGATCTCCGCACCGGACGTGCCGATGTTGATGTTGGCGATGCCGCAGTCGCTGCCAGCGGCCGACAGGAACTTCTCGGCAGTCTTCAGGTTCTGGGTGAAGATCGAGGACGACAGGCCCTGCGGCACGCCATTCTGCATGTCGATGGCTTCATCGAGGGTGTCGTACGGCATCACGTACAGGATCGGCGCGAAGGTCTCGTGCTGGACCACGGCATCGCTGTTCTTCAGGCCGGAGACAATCGCCGGCAGCACGAAGTTGCCGGCGCGGTCGATGCGGGTGCCGCCGGTTTCGATGGTGCCGCCGGCAGCCTTGGCCTGGGCGATGGCATCGAGGAACTGCTGCACGGCGCCGTCGCTGTTCAGCGGGCCCATCAGGTTGGCCGCATCGGTCGGGTCGCCGATCTTGCCTTCGACCTGCTTGTAGGCCTTGACCAGAGTGGCCAGCACGTCGGCGTAGATCGAGCGGTGCACGATCAGGCGGCGGGTGGTGGTGCAGCGCTGGCCGGCGGTGCCGACAGCGCCGAACACGATGCCCGGCACGGCCAGCTTCAGGTCGGCGGTTTCGTCCAGGATGATGGCGTTGTTGCCACCCAGTTCCAGCAGACAGCGGCCGAGGCGGCGCGCGACCTTCTCGTTGACGGTGCGGCCGACCTGGGTCGAGCCGGTGAAGCTGATCAGCGGCACGCGGCGGTCATCGACCATCTTTTCCGACAGCGCGGTGCCGGCATCGTTGATCAGGAAGAAGATGTCCGGGAAGCCGGCTTCGCGCAGGGCGTCGTTGCAGATCTTCAGCGAGGCGATGGCGGTCAGCGGCGTCTTGTTGGACGGCTTCCAGATGCACACATCGCCACAGATGGCGGCCAGGAACGAGTTCCAGCTCCACACCGCGACCGGGAAGTTGAAGGCGGAGATGATGCCGACCAGGCCCAGCGGGTGGTACTGCTCGTACATGCGGTGGCCGGGGCGCTCGGAATGCATGGTGTAGCCGTACAGCATGCGGCTCTGGCCCACGGCGAAATCGGCGATGTCGATCATCTCCTGCACTTCGCCGTCGCCTTCCGGCTTGCTCTTGCCCATTTCCAAGGCGACCAGCGAGCCAAGCGCATCCTTGTGCTTGCGCAGCGCTTCACCGCACAGGCGCACGGCTTCACCGCGGCGCGGGGCCGGCGTGGTGCGCCAGACCTTGAAGGCTTCCTGGGCGCGGGCGACGACGGTCTCGTACTCGGCCTCGGTGGTCGCGCGGACCTGCGCGATCGGCTCGCCGGTGGTCGGGTTGACCGGGGTGATCAGCTCACCGCTGGTCGCGCTCGACCACTCCCCGTTGCCCAGGTACGTGCCAGCGTTGATCGCGTCCAGGCCAAGGGACTTGAGCAGCTCGGAAGACATGCAGACTCCTGTGTTTCGTTACGTTGTTTGGTGCCATCGCGGGCAGGTGGGGGGCGCGATGAACTGAATCGCCGATGGTAGCAGAGCGGCCTGTCCGGCCATGGTGCAACGCGCCAGCGCCGCCGTGTGGAGCACGAATGCTTGGAGCGCAGGGTGTGTTGCCTGTAAACTTCCCGGCTGCATGGCCCCGTAGCTCAGCTGGATAGAGCGTCCCCCTCCTAAGGGGAAGGTCGCCCGTTCGAATCGGGCCGGGGTCACCACAATCAATAACTTAGGCGGACTCAGTGGTGAGCATTTCCCACTGTTTCCCGCATATCCACAGGATTTGGTCCCAGTAGTCCCAGCGCTCCTGCTCAGTACCTGAGCTTCGCCACCGCGCCATCGTCGCCCTCAGGCGTCAGATGGGCGTAGAACTTCTCGGTCGTGGCGTAATCGGCATGGCCGGCCAGAATCTGCACCCTTCGCAATGGCACTCCGGCCATGACCGCAGCTGGGCGCGCGCTGCGCTCGGGACGGTTGAGCCGGCGCCATGCGGCGATGGGCTTGTCTGGGTCGGCATGCTTGCTGGTCGACCTGCAGGCGCACTCGACTCGGTGGCCACCGCCGGCGGAGGCGCACGGCGCAGTTCGGCAACCCCCTCCGGGTGGCTGATATGTTCCTGGGTCATGGCTTGGTGCACTCCTCCATGTGGTCATGGAGCTTTTCCAGGAGGTAGGCCGCTTGCGCGGCGTCAATGGTGCCGCCAAGGTCGATGACGGAGGCAACTGGAAGTATGCGGAGATGGTGATCAATGCCGAGGCTCCGATGGTTGCATTCATCAGCGACCTTTACCCATTCTTCCCGCAGTTTCAGGAGATCGGCGCAAACCAGTTCAGGCTGACGCTGTGGACGAACACGCCCGCGCGTCTGCAGGGCTGGGCCTACGTGTTCGATCGCCCCGCCAACGAGGATGCGCAGTATCTGGCATTGTGGGATGCGAACGGCCGTCTGACTTATGCGCTGGGCGCAAAGCCCATGCGGATCATCGGTGTGGGCGGCGTCTTTCCCAATGGTGGTATGGGAGAGGGCAGGTTCCCTGACTTCACCGGCAAGACGGTCGCCGGGGTGATCTGCGCCCCTGCCACCAGCACTTTCCAGAACAGTTTCACCGTGATGGGAATCGGGGACGGGCAGGGCGTCAGTGGGAAACACGGCCTGTTCGGTAACGCCATCACCATTCCGAAGATCGGAACAGGCGGCTCGCCAAATCAGGCCGTGGTCGGGATCGTGATGGCCGTGGATGTGAAGAACTACTGACCGGTTGCAACGTGCCGAGATGCCGCTGGGGTTCGATTGAAGCGCGCCTATGCGACCTGCTGCAGCAGTCGCCGTTGTTCCGCGGCGTGTTCACCGCGCGGCTGACCCGGTAGGCCTGCAGTCGGTGGCCCGCTGTCCTTTGCTAGGAGGCTGTCAGCTGATTCAACGCGCTGAGTAGGAATGCGTCTTGTCCGTTTCCTGCAGCGAACGAGAGTCCCACCGGAAGATGATCTACGGACAGAAGAGGCGCTGAGACCTCAGGTAGCCTGGCGACACCCGAGAATGCTGTAATAGCCATGGTTCTATCGTAAAAATCCAGTACTGAGTCCAGAGTTGTCAGGCTGTTCTTCAGTGGTGCGGCAAAGGGTGTTGTCGGGAAGCAGATGAGCGTACCCGGCCTGAAGAAGGTGTTTATCTTGCGGTGCAGTAACTCCCTGAGCTCCCAGCTTTGGGCAAGAGACGTCCGATCAAAGCTCACTACATTCGCATAGGCCTGTGAAAAGCCGTATCCCATCTGCGGCTTGTGGTGGTCAATCCAAGTGCCGAGCGTGCTTTGAACTTCGGCTGTTTGGATATTACGTAGCGCGCGAAGGTTGCATGCTTCGAGTGGAAGGTCTTCATTGGTGATGTCACTGAAGCGAAGAACCTCAAGGCTGACGCCAGACGCGCGAGACAGTGTCTCCAGAGTGGCATATCCAGTAGCTCGCACATCTTCGTCAGCAATGTCCATTGCGTCTTCAAGCACGACAAGTCGTTGAACTGCTTGTTGGGGTTCAACGTGGGCAGGGGATATCGCCTGCATTGCCTTGATCAGCACATCAAGCCCGCTGGCGATGACCCCGACTGTACTGACGCTCGGCATGAAGGGGAGAACTCCTGCTTCGGACACTCGGTGAAGGGATGGCCGTATTCCCCATACACCACAGAAGCTTGCAGGAACCCGTATCGAGCCGCCTGAATCGGTGCCTAGCGAGAAATCGCAGGAGCCAGTCGCAACGGACGCGGCTGATCCGCTTGAAGAGCCGCCCGGAATTCGGTCCGGAGCTTTAGGGTTTAGCGGGGTTCCAAAGAACTGGTTCTGCCCCTCCAGGCTGTAGGTGAACTCATCTGCGACAACTTTGCCCACATATCGAGCACCGGCGGCGAGAGCTAGGTCCACACAGACTGCGTTGTGCAACGCAGCGGGGTGTTCACTTAGCCAATCTGGTGAGCCGTATGAGGAAACCAGGCCGGCTACGTCGATGTTGTCCTTCACAGAGAACGTCACGCCGCTAAGCATGCCCGCTAGAGTGGTTCTGATATCACCTTTGGAAAGAAAGGCGTTTGTATGTTCGCCAGATTCCATTTCTTGCTTCAACTTCATATGCAAATCGTGTAAGTGCGATGTCGGCCGTTGCCGCTTTGATTCGCTGGCCAGCTCCTGCTTTTTTTAGCCTAGACTGCCTCGCATGCCTTCTTGCACGGTTGCATCGATTAGACCTTGGAACATCTCCTGTTGACCGGTCGGAAGTACAGTCTGCAGCGTGGCGCGGCGCTTGTCGGCGTTGAACAGGGATTCGACTGCCCAGCCAACCAGGTACAGTGCTGCGAGGCAGCCTCCGGCCGTAGCAACCCGTCCATGGCAAACCAGGGGGCTGTCAATCGGCTCGACCCCCAGGGCTTCCAGGCTTCCGCGAGCGTCTGGGTGCGTCGTCGCACGTCGGGTTGGCAGCAGTCCAAGGCTCTCGAGAACGAAAGCTCCCGCGCAGATTGAACCGATGTACTGCTTGGACGGATCCAGCTTAAGGGAAGGCAAGAAGTTGGGGTCGCTAAGGGCGTCTGGAATGCCCTGCTTTCCGCTTGCAATCAATACCACGTCCGCTCGATTTGCTTCGCAAAGGGGGCCGTGAACCGTGATGAACAGACCATTGGAGGACCGAACTCTAGGGCTTGCGGCTAAGATTCGCACATTCCAGTCGTCTGTGTTCCTGCCCAAAATGTCCCACATTAAAAAAAGGTCGATATCGGTGAAGTTATCGAAAGTGATCAGCGCTATGGTCTTCAAAATTGCTTCCTGAAATTACTAATTGTCTTTTCGCCTTCGCCTTCGCCTTCGCCTTCAGCTTGAGCGAGGGGTCAGCTGCAGCCGCATAACGACTTCTTCGAATTCATCTTGCTCGACGACTTCGAACCCGAATCGTTTGAAGAATCTTTGCATTACGTCATGGCCGGGGACATGGCATACCGAGATGCTGGTGTACTCGTCAAGCTGAGCAATCTCTTCGATAGCAAGGGCAATTGCTATGGTGCCCATCCCTTCGCCTTGCCGCCCGATATCGATCATGAGCTGATCGATGAAAATTTCATTTGGATGGCCGTTCTCATGGTTCGGATAGTACTGAAGGAATCCGACCGGGCATTCATCCAAATAGATTGCTCGATTGACGTAGTGCTCAAAGAACTTTGAAGCGGCCAGTGCTTCTGAATTGAGCGCCACATACTGTTCTTGGTCTTTGGAGATCTCCAAATTGATGATATCGACCCAGTTGCTCTTTGTTACCTGCCTCAAACTAATGTTCATACTCACTAAGCACATTCCGCAGACTTCGGTCGTCCAACTTTGACTCCGGCTCGTCAAGTCGTATTGAACGAAATTGCTCGCGGCTGGAGGTAGCGGCGCGCACGGCCGACGCACGTGTCTGCGGTGCCTGCGGCCAGCAGGACCCTCACTACGCTGCCACAAGGGGTCATCGCGCTGGGCTCTTTCCGAACTGCTCAGCCACGCGACCAGCGCGTTCGCAGGATCTGCGACGCCCGGCCGTATGCTTCCGGCCATGCTTCCCTCGCACCGCTACCAAGGTTTCCGCACCGCCCCGATTCCCTTTGGCTGGGTCCAGACGGGTGAGCGCTGGGCGCTCTGATACAACGGCCGCGGGACGGCCGGCGTCGAACCCGATGGCGGCCTTGGGGTGCGCCTCTGGTTGGAGAGCTGCAAGTTCTGGGAAGTGAAGGAAATCCGCGCCGCCAATGTCAGGCAGGCGAAGCGCTACGCCGCGCGTTGGTGCGCCGCCAGACTGTATCCCGAGCTGCCTCTGCGTGAGGCCGTTGCCCGGCTGACCGACAGCACGCCGATCCAGGTGCCCCCGCCACTGCCCAGCCTGCCGCCGACCCGCGAGCAACGGCAACAGGCCTGGCGCCTGGCGGAGGCCGGGACAGTGGAGGTGGCGCGAATCAAGGAAGCGCTGGAGCCACGCCGACCGCAGAAGGAGACCAAGCCAAGGGCGAGAGATCCCATGAAGGCGTGGGTCGGGGCAGGTAGAGAGCAGCTGTTCCGAGATCGAATCTGATGCCCCGTTCAGGGGAGGCGGTCGACGTTGCTTGCCCGTCAGACTTGCCCTTTCACCAGAGAGAGCAACGATGAGCGCCAGCAATGGCAAGACCGCCAGCTTCGACACCATGGAAGCCCAGATGAGGCGCACCTACGAGAACGCGCAAGTGCTGCTGGCAGAGTTGGGTGGGTCGCTGGCTGACGTGGTCGAGGAAACGTTGTTCGTTATCGACGTTCCGACCGCGTTCGCGGCCAGCGGCAAGGTCCGGCCGGCCGTGTATGGTCAGCCGGTGCCGCAGGTTGCCAGTAACCTGATTGGGGTCCCGGCGCTGGCCTTCCCAGAGCAGCTGATCGAGATTGCCTTCCGGGCAGAAGTCCAGAGCTGAAGACAGGAGCGGATGGGGGCGTACGCGCCTCATCCGCCACGTCCGCGCCGGAGGCCGCGAGGGTGACCTGTCGATTCAGGCGAGAGAGCACTGGCGCTGTAGGGCGCAGCCCTCATGACGAAATGTGAGCCCCACCGCCATCACGACGGCAGGGCTCAGTCCTCAGAAGGGTGCTACTGAAAGAACAAGCCCCACTGCGCAGGCAATCCAAGACAGAGTAAGCAGGAACAGCGTCCGTGGCTTATTGGTGAACCATTCGGCATTCCGCACCCTCGCTCTATAGGAAACGATGAGCGCGATGAAGACGAGGGATGGAATGATGTACGGCCAGACAAGAGCGCCCTTGGCACCCCTTCCGATCGACAGTCCGGCCAGCATCCATACTGCAGAGCTCATCGTCAGGATCAAAAATGCCCGGATAAGAATGCCGTTTCCGTGGATCGGTCGCTCTGATCCACGTTCTATGGGGTTAGGGAGTTCACTTGGCATTGTGCACCTGAGGGAGTGTAGGAACAGCCGATTCGGAAACCAACATATACCGGTGGAGAGTTTGCGCCGATCCAACGGACACCCAGGTTGTCGAGGTGTCTTATCATCTCACCACCCGGGCCTGCCGCAAGTGGGCCCGTCGGATAAATGTACGTTTGGGAAGCTTGATCGGGGCTCGCAATATCCTTCTGCCCGTCAGGAATCACATTGCCTGCTGCGTCTCGCCCGGATCCGCGGATGTATCTGTACCCGTGATCTTGATAGGTGTATTGCACGAGAATGTAGCGTTCAACGCATTTCAGTTCCTTCCTGGAGTTGTAGATTGCGTGCAAGATAAGCGCAGCATGAACGTGCTGGTGTTTCACCTTATGCTCGCGAGCCTAGCGCGAGCTTTTGCCGATTTTGGCGGAAGAGCTCTTTGATCACGTAGCACGGGTGCTTGGGAAAGGTGAACATTCGCCAGTCCTGCCTCTCGGGCTCCCTGATGGGCAGTGATCACCAGCGTCTTATCCCACGGCAGTGGTCACAATGGCCAGTCAAGTGCGCAGAAGGGCCCAGACTGTCGAGCCTGTCATATTTGCCCGTATACCTGCGGGGTAGACTCGGTTGGCACGCATGAGGCGTGCACTACGCCAATACCGAGGACGATAGTCATGTTGAAGGGATTGAAACCTCTCACCGCTGCCGCCGTGTGCCTGCTCGGCCTGTCCGCCTTTGCCCAGAGCGCTGCTGCGGCACAATGGGTAGACAGCGGCCGCACCGCGTACGTAAAGACCAGTTTCTTCGGCAGTTTCGCCTACCACACCTGCGACTCCAGCGGTGCGCAGATCCAGGGGTACCCGGGTAGCTGCGGCAGCGATGCCGGCAGTGGCTGGACGTCCAACTACACGGCCTCCAGTGACCTTGCCAACAGTCAGCTCATGGCCTGCAACCACAATCCGTTCCAGCTCGGCTCGGCCTGCTACGGCCTGGCGTATGCGATCAATGGCCAAGCGTACGCTGGCGGGCTGCCTGCCGCCTGCAATCTCGGCGCGCGCGCGGTGGTCACCGCGTCCAGCATGGAAACCGTCGAGATCCAATACGAAGAGCTCGACGTGGACACCATCGAGTCGGCACGCGAGTACGTCTGCCGGTAAAGCGCCGACAGGTCGCCGCCGTCGAGTGCGGCGGCTTCCTGCATGGGACATCCGTCTCACGCACTGTTACCGCAGCCCAGTTCGCGCAAGCACGTCCGCTGCAAGCGCCTGATCATCAGCCTCCAACCCAGGCAGCGGCCGCGGCAGGTTGACGGGACCACACAGGCTTCCATATGCCCGCACAGTTGCAACCGGTTCAACCTCGGCATTATCCGCGTATCGCTGGCTGGCTCGATTCGGTTGCAGCGACGCAACGCTGGGCTGGCCCGGGCGTTGCGTTTCCTCTGCTGCCTGAGGCATTCGCACAGGCTCTTGAACTGGCCGAGCGCCCGGGTTGGGTGCTGTTGGACGGGGAGGGTGCGTGCATGGGGTTCGGCCAGTACTGGTTGACCGCGCCCGGCACTGCCCACCTGGGCCGCATCATTGTCTCGCCGCAGGCGCGTGGGCGCGGCCTGGGCCGGGTGCTGATGCAGTTGTTGTGTGCCGAGGCCCTGCGGTCGCCGGATGTGCAGCGCCTGAGCCTGCGTGTCTATCGTGACAACGTCGCGGCGGTCGCGCTCTACCGCGATTTCGGCTTCCAGCCGGTGGAAGATGCCTCGACGCCGGAATTGTTGTTCATGCAGCGCAGCGAGGGCTGAGCCGTGATCACGTGGGCAGCGGTACGGTCTGCTGCGCCTGCCATTCCCTGGCGGTGATGCGGCTGATGTGTTCGGTGCGGTAGTCGGCGAGGAAGCGGTTGAACTGGTTGACCTCGGCGTGGTGATGGCGGAAACCGCATTTGGACTGCGCGCTCATCGATTGCAGGTTGTCGGCGAAGTAGCCGCACGACAACGCATCCAGCTGCAGATCCAGGAAGGCATGCCGCATCACCTCACGTACGGCTTCGGGTACCAGGCCACGCCCCCAGTACGGTACGCCGATCCAGTAGGCGATCTCTCCCTCGCGCTCGCCCAAGCTGAAGTTGCTGTCTGCACCGATCAGGATGCCGACGCAACCGATGGCACGCCCGTTCTCGCGGCTCTGCAGGGCGTAGACCTCCGGTCGGTTGAACACGGTGCGGATGATGTCGGCACTCTCCTCTACGCTGGCATGCGGTGGCCAACCGGCGATGGGCCCCACGCGCGGGTCGCGGGCGTACTCGTACAGATCGGCGGCGTCACTGTCGCGCCAGGGGCGCAGGATCAAGCGTTGGGTGGCCAGTTGCATGGCGGGTCCGTCGGTGGAAAGAGAGCGCACAGGCTAGGTTTCGACGGGCGGGGAGCACAGGGTGGGACCTTGATGGTTTCGGTACTTTTCACAACTTCTTCGTTCGGGCGGATATGCTCTGCCGCGATATCCCAGTGGAATCCCAGTGGATCGGCCCATGGATCGCATTCCCCAGCTTCTGGAACAGGACGAATCCATGCGCTTGGAAGTCAGTACGCTGGCTGAAGGCTTGGGTGTTCCGCTGTCGTTCGGGCACGCCTATCTGACGGTGCTGGTGTGCGTGTCCGGGCGTGCGCGGTTCGCACTGAACTTCCGCGAAGTGGCGGTGCAGCGGCACGACGTACTGGTGCTGGCGGAAGATACGCTGGCGCTGCTGCGGCAGCGTTCGCGCGGCTTCCTTGCGGTGGCCTGCCTGGTGCCGAAAGCGCTGGCCTCGGAGGTGGCCTATGTGCTGCCCAATGCACTGTTCAAGTTCCTGCACGAGCACCCTCATTGTGTACCGTCACCGCTGGAGGTGCCGCTGCTGCAGGGTTGGCTGCAGCAGTTGATGGATGCCCAGCACAACGGTGGCCGCCATCGGCACGTGATGCTGCGCAACCTGCTGCAGACGTTTTTCCTGAAGTTCGCCACACTGCTCCCGGCATACTACGAGGCGGCGCCGCAGGTCGGCCGACGCGAGCGCCTGGCCTGGAGCTTCTGGGAACTGGTCGGCCAGCGCAGCACGCGCCAACGCGACGTGCAGTCCTACGCCGAGGCGCTGTGCATTACCCCGTTCTATCTCTCGCAGGTGACCCGGGAATGCTTCGGCGAAACGCCGAAGGCGTTGATCGACCGCCAGGTGGTGCTGGAGATCAAGGCGCTGCTGAGCTACAGCGAACTGCCGATCGGTCGCATCGCCGAACGCCTGTGTTTCGAGGACGCGTCCTACCTGTGCCGCTATTTCCGGCGGCACACCGGCCAATCGCTGACCGGCTACCGCCGGGCGGGGCAGGGCGGTATCAGTGCGATACGAACAAGGGCGCCGGTACTTCGGCGAGCAGATCCTCGGTGACCCCGCCGAGCACGCGTTCGACCACGCGACTGCGGCTGTAGGGCCCCAGCACCAGCAGATCGGCTTCGGCATCAAGTACATGCTGGCGAATGGTGGCGGCTACGCCCCCTTGGCTGGAGCTGATCGCCTGGATCTCCACTTCAACGCCGTGCCGCGCCAGATGCTGGGCCATTTCAGCGCCGGGTGCCGCTTCAGCCTTGGGCGTGTCGACCATCAGCAGGTGCACGGCCTGCGCGCGGGCCAGCAGAGGCAGGGCATCTGCCACCGCACGACGGGCCTGCTTGCTGGCATTCCAGGCCACCACGATACGCCGGCCAACCTGCTCGCCCTTCCAGCGCGGCGGCACCAGCAGCATCGGTACCCCGGTCTGGCGCAGCGTGCCCAGTGGATGCCAGCCGGAGGGCGCGCCTGGTGTGTGCGGATAGCCGGCGATGATCAGGTCGCAGTACAGCGACTGCAGCGCCAGGTCAGCGCCACCCAGGTAGTCCGAGACGATGCGCAGTTCGGTGCTGATCTGCAGCGGCTCGGAAACGGCACGCAGGTTCTGCATCAGCTGTGCGGTGCAGGCGGCATCCGCGCGGGCCTCGTGGTCCAGCGCGGCGGCGATGCCGGCACCGCGCGCGAAGCCGTTGGCGATGTCGGTGGGATGCAGGGCCGTGGAGACTGCGACCAGATGCGCCTGCTGGGCCTGCGCCAGGTCGGCGGCGATGTTGAGAACGCGGTGCCCGGTGTCGCTGGCGTCGAACAGCACGGCGATATCGCGTAGTGGGTGCAGCATGGCGTTGTCTCCCTCGATGCCTGTGACGCGTTCCCTGCCGTGCACCGACCCGGGTGCACCGGACGCACCGCTGTTGTAGCGCATTCGTGATTCGTGTGAATCATATTTGATTCAGTTTATTAATTGATGATTCATGCTAGCGTGAGGGCCAGCCCACACCCCCTCGCTTTTCATGCGACCTGCCGCAGCACGTACACGACGCGACCTGCCCCATGCGCTGGCGGCCACCCTGGTCAGCCATCCACGCTGCACCCTCAGCGAACTCGCGCGCGGGGCGGGCATCAGCCGCGCGACCCTGTACCGGTTTGCGCCTACCCGCGAGGCGATCGACGAGGCCCTGTTCGCGGCCGGTTTCGAGCGCGTGGAAGCGGCGGCGGCCTGGTTCGACCAGGGCGGTGATGCACGCCTCGTGCTGGAGCAGGTCACCGCCACGCTGCTGGCGGACTGGGAGCTGGTGACGCTGCTGTTCGCGCGGATGATGGAAGAGCAACAGCGCGTGGGAGACTTGCATCTGCTGCCGGAGCGCTGGGCGCCGATCGGCGAGCGCTTCGAGGCCTTTTTCCTGCGGGGTCAGGCGGCCGGAGAGTTCAACGTCGGTTTCACCGCGGTATGGCTCGCGGACTTCTACTGGAGCTGCTTCTACGGCATCACCTGGTCACTGGCACGCGGTCGGCTGGCGCCGGCAGCGGCAGCCTCTACGCTGCTGGCGTCGTTCCAGCGGGGGGCGATGATGGGTTGACCGCAGGGGTTTCCTGCGGGGGCGCCGTGGCTTACGCCTGCCTGAGCAACTGCACCAGTTGGCGCAGGCGATAGGGCTTGGGCAGGAACTCCACCTGCTCGGGCAGCGGCGGCAGCTGCGAACGGGCATAGCCGGACGAGAGGATCATCCGTGCCTGCGGCTGTTCGCGTGCCACATGCTCGCTCAGCTCGATGCCGGACATGCCGTTGGGCATGCTGACGTCGCTGAACACCACGTCGAAACGTGCTTCGCCCTTGAGCAGTTCCGCCGCCTCGTGGCCATCGGCGGTCGTGGCCACATCGATGCCGAGTTCGCGCAGGGCCAGGCCGATCATTTCACGCAGATCGGTCTGGTCTTCCACCATCAGTACGCGGATCGGGTCATCGGTCATCGGCAGGGTCCTCCATTGCGGGTAGCAGCAGGCTGACCGTGGTGCCGACACCGGGCGTGGTGGACACGTCGACGAAGCCGCCGCTCTGGGTAGTGAATCCGAACACCTGGCTCAGGCCCAGGCCGCTGCCTTTGCCGATGTCCTTGGTGGTGAAGAAGGGCTCGGTGGCCCGTTCGGCGATGTCGGCCGCCATCCCGTGGCCTTCATCGCAGACGCTGAGGGTGACATAGCCACGTTGCAGCGTGGAGTCCGCGTCCGGGTCGAGGCGATGCTCCAGCGCGGTGCCGATCAGGATGCGGCCGCCTTCAAGGGTAGCATCGGCGGCATTGGCGACCAGATTGGCCAGCGCCGTCTGCAGCTGCAGCGCATCGGTGTTGACCGCAGGCAGGCCGGGTGCCAGCTGGGCATCCAGCATCACCGTGGACGGGCAGGCGCGTTGCAGGTCCGGCAGCCACTGCTGTATCAGCACATTGATATCCAGTGGTTCGCGGATCAGGGTCTGGCCAGTGCTGAACGCCAGCAGCTGGCGGGTCAGCAGCGCACCACGATCGGTCGCGCTCTGCGCGGCATCGAGCAGCTCGGCGGCGCGCGCATCGTCACCGCCAACGCGCAGGGACAGCAGGTCCAGTGCGTTGCCGATGGTGGTCAGCAGGTTGTTGAACTCGTGCGACAGGCCGCGGCTGAGTCGGCCGACGGTCTCGAACTGTTGGGTATTGCGCAGCGCTCGTTGGGCATCACGCAGCAGGCGCTGTGCCTGCCACTGCTCGGTGATGTCGCGGGTGATCTTGACGAAGCCCAGCAGCTCACCCGCTTCAACCACCGGCTCGATGACAACACTGGCACGGAATGACGAGCCATCGCGGCGTACCCGCCAGCCCTCATTGGCAACGTGGCCATGCTGCGCTGCATGACGGAGCAGGCGTTGCGGTTTTCCTGCCTCGCGGTCGGCGGCCAGGTAGAAGCGACCAAAGTGGGTGCCCACCACTTCATCGGCTGAATAGCCCTTGATGCGCTCCGCACCCGGGTTCCAGCTGCAGACGATGCCATCCGGATCAAGCAGGTACAGCGCATGGTCGCGCACGCTGTCGATCAGCAGTCGCAGTTGGCGGGAAGGGTCCGTCAGCACGGACGTCGTAGAGGCGGCAGCGTCCACGTAAAAATAAGTGTTACCCCTGTGAGGGACGTGAAGCTAGGCATTCAAGTGTGAAGGAGGCGTGGAGGCGGGACACGTGCCATTTGTCCTGTGCGGCTGAATACGACACGGAGTACCATCACCCACCCTTTTTGTTCTGGAACCGACCTGCATGCGTCCTGGTGCGACTACGCGTGACCGCTGGATCTGGATGACGTCCGCCGTGCTACTGGCTGCGACCATCGCATTGGAGCTGGTGGTACCGCTCGGTTATGCAGTATGGCTGGCGTATTTCCTGGCCGTGGGCGTCACGGTGTTCCAGCGCAGTGCGCGCGCGCCGTTCATCGTGGCTGTGCTCGCCTGCGTCCTGCTGGTCATCGGTTTCAACATCGCCCCGGCCAGCTCGAACTCGGCGTTCTCGCTGGTCAACCGAAGCATCGGTGGTTGTGCGTTCCTGATGATCGCGCTGATCGTCTCCCGCGCGATCCAGGCACGCCGGGACGCAATGCGGGCGTTGTGGCTGCAGGAGGCCGAGAACGCGGTAGCGATGAGCCTGCGCGGCGACCTCGGCCCGGAGCAGATTGCCGAGGCGGCAGCCACCAGCCTGGGCGCGCAACTGGAGGCCGACGTCGGCGCCGTGTACCGGCTGGAAGGCGGACGACTGCAGCTGACCGGCGGCCTGGCGTTGCCGTCCGGCATGCCGGCGTCGCTGGCATTGCAGGAGGGCGTGGCCGGGCAGGTGGCGCGGGATGAGTGCATCCGTCACCTGGAGGGCAGCGACGACGCCGTACTTGAACTGCAGACCAGCCTGGGGCGGTTGCCGGTGCGCGAGCGCATCCTGGCGCCGATCAGCAGTGACGGCACCGTGGTAGGCATCGTCGAGCTGGGACGCGCCCGGGCGGGTGCGCAGCGCGACCTGGATCGCGAGCTGCTGGAGCGCTGCGCCGAGACCATCGGCATGGCGCTGCGTGCATCGCTGCTGCGCGCACAACTGGTGGTGCTGCTGGAGGAATCGCAGCGCCAGGGCGAGGAGCTGCAGGCCCAGCAGGAAGAGCTGCGCGTGGCCAATGAGGAGCTGGAAGAGCAGAGCCGCAGCCTGCTGCAGTCGCAGAGCCATCTGGAAGAACAGCAGGCCGAGCTGGAACAGAGCAACGTCCAGCTGGAAGAGCGGACCCACGAGCTGGAGGCGCAGAAGCAGGCACTGCTGGTCGCGCAGAGCCAGCTGGTGCGCAACAGCAACGAACTGGCCGCGACATCGCGCTACAAGTCCGAGTTCCTGGCCAACATGTCGCACGAACTGCGCACGCCGCTGAACAGCTCGCTGATCCTGGCCAAGCTGCTGGCCGACAACAAGGACGGCACGCTCACCGAAGAACAGGTGAAGTATGCGCGTGCGATCCTGTCGTCCAACAACGATCTGCTGGCGCTGATCAACGACATCCTGGACCTGTCGCGCATCGAGGCCGGCCACGTCGAGCTGGCCGATGAAGTGGTGGTGACCGACAGCGTGCTGCAGCGCCTGCGCGAGACTTTCGAGCCGATGGCGCGGCAGAAGGGCCTGGCCCTGCAGATCGAGGCCGATGCGCTGGCGCCGAGCCAGCTGGTGGTCGACAGCCAGCGCCTGCAGCAGATCCTGAAGAACCTGCTGGCCAATGCGGTGAAGTTCACCGAGCATGGAAAGGTCAGCCTGCACGTGCGCGCGGCCGGCCAGGGGCGCATCCGTTTCGAGGTCTGCGACAGCGGTATCGGCATTGCCCGCGAGCAGCTGCAGGTCATCTTCGAAGCCTTCCGCCAGGCCGATGGCAGCACCCGTCGCCGCTACGGTGGCACCGGCCTGGGGCTGTCGATCTCGCGCGATCTGGCCGAGCGCATGGGCGGCAGCATCCAGGTCGACAGCGAACCGGGCCGAGGCAGCTGCTTCATTCTGGAACTGCCGTTGCAGGGTGCACCCGCCTCGAACGCCGCGGACATCGCCGCAGCCCCCGTGGCTTCGCCGGTCGCAGCCGCTGTGCCGGCGATGCAGGTGCCAGCAAGGGCTCCGGTGGCGCCGACGACGACGGTGCCCAGCGTGGCCGACGACCGCGGTCGTCGCCAGCACCCGGGCCGCCTGATCCTGGCCGTCGAGGACGACGCCACGTTCGCCGAAGCGCTGGTGGCACTGGCCCATGAACTGGATTTCGACTGCGTGGTGGCCGGGACGGCCGAAGAGGCGCTGGCCCTGGCCGGCGAACTGCGACCGAACGGCATCCTGCTCGATATCGGCCTGCCGGACGTGTCCGGCCTGAGCGTGCTGGAGCGCCTGAAGCGCAACCCCGATACCCGCCATATTCCTGTGCACGTGGTCTCGGCAACGGACCGCAGCCAGGTGGCGCGCGAGCTTGGCGCGATCGGGTTTGCGATCAAGCCGACCACGCGCGAGCGCCTGGTAAGCGCCATCGAGCAGCTGGAACAGACCAGCCAGCGCGACGTGCGGCGCCTGCTGATCGTCGAGGACGACAGCGAGCTGCGCCGCAACCTGGAACTGCTGCTGGGCCGTGATCAGCTGCAGATCGTCGCCGTGGGAACGCTTGCTGGCGCGCTGGAGCAGCTCAGCACGGTCACCTTTGATTGCATGGTGATGGACCTGTCACTGCCTGACGGCAGCGGCTACGACCTGCTCGAACACATGGCCGGCAACGATGACGTCGGCTTCCCGCCGGTGATCGTCTATACCGGTCGCGCGCTCGGTCGCGAGGAAGAACAGCGCCTGCGCCGCTATTCCAAGAGCATCATCATCAAGGGCGCACGTTCGCCCGAACGCCTGCTGGATGAAGTCACCCTGTTCCTGCACAGCGTGGAAGCCAGCCTGCCCACCG
This sequence comes from Stenotrophomonas sp. Sm2128, assembly GCF_030985535.1. Classification (NCBI taxonomy): domain Bacteria; kingdom Pseudomonadati; phylum Pseudomonadota; class Gammaproteobacteria; order Lysobacterales; family Lysobacteraceae; genus Stenotrophomonas; species Stenotrophomonas sp. Sm2128. The sequence continues at coordinate 23,595 of NZ_JAPTFQ010000012.1, read as the reverse complement.
ACCAGCAGCGCCTGCTGCGCGAGGCGCGCCGTCGCGACACCGTGCTCGATGGACGCACCGTACTGCTGGCCGAGGACGACGTGCGCAACATCTTTGCGCTGTCCAGCGTGCTCGAGCCGCTGGGCGTGACGCTGGAGATCGCGCGCAATGGGCAGGAGGCAGTGGACCGCCTGGCCGAGCGCGAAGTCGACCTGGTGCTGATGGACATCATGATGCCGGAGAAGGATGGCCTGGCCGCGATGCGCGAGATCCGCGCGCAGCGTCACCTGCAGGACCTGCCGATCATCGCGCTGACTGCCAAGGCCATGCCGGACGACCGTGAGCGTTGCCTGCAGGCGGGCGCCAACGATTACATCGCCAAGCCCATCGACGTCGACAAGCTGGTCTCGCTGTGCCGGGTCTGGTGCTCGCGGCAATGAACGAACAGGCGCTGTTCGACCTCGAACTGAAGGTCCTGCTGGAGGCGCTGTACCAGCGCTACCACTACGATTTCCGCAGCTATGCGGTGTCGTCGCTGCGCCGACGCATGCGCCAGGCGATGCAGCGCTATGAGTGCGAGCGGCTGGTCGACCTGCAGTACCGGCTGCTGCACGAGCCGGACCTGTTCGCCCAGGCCATGCAGTTCTTCACTGTGCAGGTCTCGGAGATGTTCCGTGACCCTGCGTATTTCCGTGAGCTGCGCGAGCAGGTGGTGCCAGTGCTGCGTACCTATCCCTCGGTGAAGCTGTGGGTGGCCGGCTGCAGCACGGGCGAGGAAGTGTGGTCGCTGGCGATCCTGCTGCATGAAGAAGGCCTGCTCGAGCGCAGCATCGTCTATGCCACCGACATCAATCCGGCCGCGCTGGCCACCGCCGAGGCGGGCGCCTATGGCATCGACCGGATGGCCCAGTTCAGCCGCAACTACCTGGCCGCCGGTGGCACCGCGTCGCTGTCGGACTACTACGCCACCGCCTACGATGGTGCCGTGTTCGACCGCCAACTGCGCCGCAACGTGGTGTTCGCCGACCACAGCCTGGCCACCGATACCGTGTTCTCCGAAGTGCACCTGGTGTCGTGCCGCAACGTACTGATCTATTTCAACCGCGACCTGCAGGACCGTGCCGTCGGCCTGTTCCGCGAAGCGCTGGTGCACCGGGGCTTCCTTGGCCTGGGCAGCAAGGAGTCGCTGCAGTTCGGGTGCCACCACGATGCCTTCGAGGTCTGTTCGCGAGAGCACCGCCTTTATCGGAAGGTGGCCTGATGACGCTGCCAGTGCGTCCGGCCGTGCTGGTGATCGGCGCGTCCGCCGGTGGCGTGGCGGCCCTGCAGGCGGTGCTCGGTGCACTGCCGGCGAAGCTGCCGGTACCGGTACTGGCCGTGCTGCACCTGCCGCGTGACCGTACCAGCCGCATCGCCGAGGTGCTGGCGCCGTACTGCGCGTTGCCGGTGCGCGAAGCCGAAGACAAGCAGCCGTTGCAGCCGGGCACGGTGACGTTCGCGCCGCCGGATTACCACCTGCTGGTGGAGGACGAGGGGGCGGTGGCGTTGTCGGTGGATGCACCGGTGCTGTTTTCCCGTCCGGCCATCGATCCGCTGTTCGATTCCGCTGCTGCGGTGTTCGGCGCGCAGGTATTGGCCCTGCTGCTGACCGGTGCCAGCAGTGATGGCAGCGAGGGCGTTGCCGCCGTGCGCCGTGCCGGTGGCCATGCTTGGCTGCAATGTCCCGAGGAAGCCGAGGCGTCGATGATGCCCGCTTCCGCCCTGCAGTACGCCGGCGCCGATGCCGTGCTGCCCCTTGAACTGATGTGTCGCCGCCTGAAGGAGTTGTTTGCATGAACCTGTTGCCACCGGAACCTGCGCAGTCGCAGACCCCGGTCAACCTGCTGATCGTCGATGACGTGCCGCAGAACTTGGTAGCCATGCAGGCCCTGCTGCAGCGCGAAGGGGTCAACCTGCTGCTGGCCGGCTCGGGCGCGCAGGCGTTGGAGCTGCTGCTCGAGCACGAGGTGGCATTGGCCCTGCTTGACGTGCACATGCCGGAGATCGATGGCTTCACCCTGGCCGAACTGATGCGCGGTTCGCATCGCAGCCGCGACGTGCCGATCATCTTCCTGACCGCCTCTCCGGATGATCCCCTGCGCGTGTTCAAGGGCTACGAAAGCGGTGCGGTCGATTTCCTGCACAAGCCGGTGGCGCCGCAGGTGATCCTGAGCAAGGTCAACGTTTTCATCGAGCTGTACCAGCAGCGGCAGCTGCTGAAGGCGCGCAACGAGGCACTGGAGCGCGCGCTGAAGCTCAACGAGACGATGGCTGCCGTTTTGACCCACGACCTGCGCACGCCGTTGTCGGCGATCCTGCTGTGTGCCGACAAGCTGGCGCTGGAGCTTCCGGAAGACAACGCAGGCGCGCAGCAGACCCTGCAGTACCTGGAAGCCAGCACCCTGCGGATGGCGCGGATGGTCGAGCAGCTGCTGGATTTCTCGCGGATCCGCAGCGGTGGCCTGAGGCTGGAGGCAAGTGCCTGCGATCTGGCCGACGTAACGCGCGCGGTAGTCGCCGAGGCGGGCAGCGCGCATGGGGCGGACCGGATCCACCTGGACCTGCAGGGAGACACGCGGCTGCAGGGCGATCTGGATCGCCTTGGCCAGGTCGCCGCCAACCTGGTCGGCAATGCGCTGACCCATGGCAGCGAGGCGAGGGTGGAGGTGGATGGGCGCGACCCGCGCGGCGTACTGCTGCGGGTCAGCAACGCCGGCCGGATCGATGACGCGCTGTTGCCGCGACTGTTCGAACCGTTCAAGGCCAGCTTCCACCAGAGCAAGGGCCTGGGCCTGGGCCTGTACATCGTCGATCAGTTCGTCCGCGCGCACGGCGGGCGCATTGCGGCCCGCAACGAAGCGGGCCAGGTGGTGTTCGAGGCAATGCTGCCACGGCGCTGCGACGGCACGGTCTTGGCGGCAACCTAAGCGCTTCAGCCAGCATCCCGGCGGACTGAGACGGACTGGTCCGCGACTGCCAGCGTGGGTGCCTATTCTGTCAGGGAAGCGCCATGCCATTGCGCGCCATCGCCTACGCCAGCCGGGCGCTGCCGGACCTGTCCGCCGTGCCTGCATCGGCTGGTGGAGGACGCGGCACGATTCAACAAGCTGGCAGGGGTGACCGGCGTGCTGCTGCGTGACGGCGAGCGTTTCCTGCAGTACATCGAGGGGCCACCGGATGGCATCGATTCGGTCTACGAGCGCTTCCTGCAGGCAGCAAGCCACATCGACACCACCGGACTGGGACGCGACCGCCTGGGCCAGCGCCAGTTTCCCTATTGGCCGATGCGTTCGCTGCCGGTCGACGCGGCGATGCTGCGCCAGCTTTCCTGCAGTGACTGGTCCGGATTCTCCCGGCGCCTGCAGGGCGATCGTTCGGCACCGACGCCAGTGGACCTGCTCGATCAGGTGGTGCAGCCGGCTCTGCACGCAGGCTGATGGTCTGCGCCGGATTCAGCGCGAAGCAGCACCGCAGTACGCCGCATGCAGCGCCTGCAGCACGCCCAGTGCGGGCCCTTCAAGAACCCGGTAGTGTATCGCCTGCGCTTCGCGCCGGGTCGCCACGATATCCAGTCCGCGCAGCACCGCCAGATGCTGTGACAACGCCGATGCGCTCAGGCCGGTCAGTGCCTGCAGTTCCGGTACCGGCGCTTCACCTTCCACCAGGCGGCACAGCACCCGCAGCCGGGCCGGGTGGGCCAGGCTTTTGAGCAGCGTGGCTGCCTGCGACGCGTGTTCGGCCATCGCGGCGCTGTCGAGCTGGGTCCGGGCCATGGTTGACCATTTTATTTAGAATGATCTAATTTAGAATAATCTAAACAAATGGGCAATCTCATGTACGGCAGCGAAGAGGGCAGGGCATGAACCTGCCATGGAGTGCGGCGGCAGGTGGTGCGTTGATCGGCGCCGCCGCGGTGCTGTTGCTCGCCACCATCGGACGCGTGGCGGGCATCAGCGGCATCACCGCAGGCAGCCTGCGCGCAGGCAAGGGCGAGCGTGCCTGGCGCTGGGCCTTCCTGGCCGGCCTGACCGCATCGGCGGGGCTGGTGCTGTGGTGGCAATCGGTGCCCGGGGCATCGCCGCGTGCGCTGCTGCGTGATGCGCTGCCGGCATGGCAGTTGATGGGAGCCGGCCTGCTGGTCGGCTTCGGTACGCGGCTGGGCAATGGCTGCACCAGCGGTCACGGTGTGTGCGGCATGGCCCGCGCTTCGAAGCGATCGCTGGCGGCCGTGCTGGTGTTCATGGCCTGCGCGATGCTGACCACCTTCCTGGTCCGTCATGGCGGAGGCCCAACATGAGCCGCGCAGTCTGGGCCGCCGGCGCGGCGGGCGCGTTGTTTGGCATGGGGTTGGCACTTTCGGGAATGACCGACGCGCGTCGTGTCCTCGGCTTCCTCGACCTCACCGGTGACTTCGATCCCACGCTGCTGTGGGTGCTGGGCTCGGCGCTGCTGGTCAGCGCGATCGGGCAGCGGTGGGTGTTGCGGCGACAGCAGCCGCTGTACGCAGACCGCTTCCGGCTGCCTGTTACCCGGCGTGTGGATGCTCGCCTGCTGCTGGGTGCCGCGCTGTTCGGGATCGGCTGGGGTTGGGCGGGCTATTGCCCAGGACCGGCCATCGCCGGGGTGGCCGTGGCGTCGCGCGAAGCCCTGTGGTTCGTGCCTTCGATGCTTGCAGGATTCTGGCTGCACGACCGCTTCGTCCGTTGAGGCTTTCACCCCTGTCTCACCCTGCCTGGGGTCCTATCCTCGGATCACGGGGAAAAGGAGTGCAACGACATGGCACGGATGAAGTGGATGGGAAGGGGAATGCTGGCGGTCGCGCTGGCCGCAGCCGTGGCACCGGCACTGGCCTGCACGCGCGCGGTGTACCTGGGTGACAACGGCGATGTGATCACCGCGCGCTCGATGGACTGGAAGGTCGATGTGGCGACCAACCTCTACATACTGCCGCGCGGCATTGCGCGCACCGGCCAGGCCGGCCCGAAGTCGCTGGCGTGGACCGCGCGCTACGGCTCGGTGGTGGCCACCGGCTACGACGTGTCGACCACCGATGGCATGAACGAAAAGGGCCTGGTGGCCAACCTGCTGTGGCTGGTCGAATCGGAGTATCCGCAGCAGCGTGGCAACAAGCCGGGTCTGGCGATTTCGCTGTGGGCGCAGTATGTGCTGGACAACTTCGCTACCGTGGAAGAGGCGGTCGCTGCGTTGAAACGCGAGCCGTACTCGATCGTCACCGACAAGGTGCCCGGTGAAGATCGGCAGGCGACGCTGCACCTGTCGCTGTCCGATGCCAGCGGCGACAGTGCCATCGTCGAGTACATCGGCGGCCGCCAGGTGATCCACCATGACCGGCGCTACCAGGTGATGACCAATTCGCCGATCTTCGAGCAGCAGTTGGCGCTCAACAGCTACTGGCAGCAGATCGGCGGCACGGTGATGCTGCCGGGCACCAACCGCTCTGCTGACCGTTTCGCGCGCGCCTCGTTCTACATCAACGCCATTCCCAAGGCCGAGGATCCGGTGGAGGCCCTGGCCAGTGTGTTCAGCGTGATCCGCAACGCGTCGGTGCCGTATGGCATCACCACGCCGGGTGAGCCGAACATCTCATCCACGCGCTGGCGCACCGTGGCCGACCACAAGCGGCGGCTGTACTTCTTCGAATCGGCATTGACCCCGAACACCTTCTGGGTCGATCTGAACAAGGTCGATTTCGCCGGCAAGGTGCTCAAGCTCGACCTCGGCAAGGACCAGCGCAATACCTTCGCCGGTGATGCACTGGGCCAGTTCGTGCCCAGCGCACCGTTCGCCTTCCTCGGCGTCGACGGTTAGTTCGACGCCTGGCTGGAGGCCGGGTAGACCGCCTGGATCGTGCAGCTGCCGCGCGTGTACTGCGGCAGCGGGGCGATGCTTTCGCCGCGCAGATCGTCTGTCTCGAATTCGGCAGTCATGATCCGATCGCCGGGATTGCCACAGATCAGGCCGTTCTGCAGGCCCGAGTGGAAGCTCAGCTGCGGCGCGCGGTCGAGCTGGCGGCAGTGGCTGCCGAGTTCGACCCGGTAGTAGCGATGGCCGCCATTGCGGCGCGGGTTGGTCTCCACCAGCATGCCCTGCGGGTCGGATGACCAGGCACGCACGTTGCGCGTGGCAAAGCAGTAGGACGGTGAGCCGCCGAAGCTGCGACGCACCTCCTTGCGTTCGCGGATGGTCACGGCAGGCAGGGTAGCGGTGCGCAGGCGGTCGCTGTCGCGGGCGACGCTGGCATAATCGCGATTCTGCAGCGGGGTGACCGCGCTGATGGTGCATCGGCGGCCGTCGACCACGACGCGTTCGCTGGGGCGGCCGCAGGCCCAGCCGGCGGGGGCTTCCAGTTTCAGCGAAGTGGCACCGCGGACGCCGGGACAATCTTCGTTGAAGTCGATCCGATAGGCCTGGCCGGAGGCGGCGCGCAGTGCGATCGAGCGCGGTGATGCCTGCTCCACTTCCTGTACGCCGACAGCGTCCATGCAGTGCGGAGCCGGGGGCGTACGCTCCTGAGCGGAGACCGAAGCGGCGAGCGCCAGGCCGAGGCCGGTGGCGAGCGCCAGGGACACCTGCTGATGGGTCATGTCCTGCACTCCCTGCGTTGGATGACGGTTCGACTATAGCAACGGTTTGCACGGCCGTTGTTACACGCGCACACTGCCCGGATGGGCGCCATCTTCCATCTGCGGCACTACGGCCAGGCTACCGGCCTGGACCGCCATGACTACGCGCAGTGGGTGCTGCCAGTGCAGGGTGAACTGCAGTTCGAAATGGAAGGTCGCGGAGGTCGGCTGGACGTGCTGCAGGGGGCATTCGTGGCCGCCGGTGAGGCGCATGACCAGATGGCTGATGGTCCCAATGGTTTCGTGATCGTTGACTGTCCTCCGGGCGTACTTGATGACGGCACGCAGGAGCATCTGTGCCGGCAGCGCTGGCTGCATCTGCCGCTGGCATTGCGCCGACGCCTGGCTGAGGTGCAGGCAGGGCAGTCAATGCCGGCGCTGCTGCCGCAGTTGCTGCAGGTATTTGCACCTGCTGGCAGTGGCGCGCGCATGCAGGGTCTGTGTGCGGCGGTCCAGGCCGACCCCGGGCAGGCGTGGCCGGTGGCGCGCATGGCGGGGTTCGTCGGGGTCAGCGAGAGCCGTTTGCATGCGCTGTTCCGGCAGGAGTTCGGGCTCAGCCCGCAGGCCTGGCTCAGCGCAAGCCGGTTGCGTTGGGCCAAGCACCAGCTGCGCACCAGCGTGGCGCCGATCAGCGATATCGCGCTGGCCGCGGGCTATTCCGAGCAGAGCGCACTGACCCGTGCGCTGCGCCGCGAGTGCGGCCAGACTCCCGCAGCGTGGCGCCGGGGCGCCGGACTGTAGGGTCGAGCCACGCTCGGCTTTGCGCGCGCGGCCGGTCAGGGCAGTAGCCTCGGTCAAGAGTGCCCGCTGGCCAGCGCTTACACTGCGCGGCCTGTTCTCTCCCCCCCGAAGAACCCGAATGCGCAACAACCCGATGGCCCTGGGCATCGCCAATGGCGTTGCCGCTGGCGCGCTGTGGGGCGTGGTCTTCCTCGCGCCCGCCGTGCTGCAGTCGTTCAACGCCCTGCAATTGTCGGCCGGCCGCTATCTGGTCTACGGCCTGATCGCCGTAGTACTGCTGCTCCCGCGCTGGAAGCGGCTGGCACCCCAGCTGGGTCGCACCGAATGGATCGGGCTGCTGTGGCTGAGCCTGGCCGGGAACCTGGTGTACTTCCTGCTGCTGGCCACGGCGGTGCAGTGGGCTGGCGGTGCGGCGGCGTCGCTGATTGTCGGCCTGATTCCGGTGGTGGTCACCCTGGTCGGCGTGCGCGAACAGGGTGCAGTGCCTTTGAAACAGCTGCTGCCGGCACTGGGCCTGTGCGTACTGGGCGTGGCCCTGGTTGGTTGGGAAGCACTGATGTCCGAGCACCTGGCAACCCCGTGGCGGCAGCGCCTGATCGGCCTGCTGTGCGCGTTCGGCGCGCTGTTCTCGTGGGCGTTGTACTCGATCGGCAACAGCCGCTGGCTGGCGCGTCGACCGGACTTGTCCAGCCACGACTGGTCGCTGCTGACCGGCGTCACCACCGGCGGCCTGGCCCTGCTGCTGGTGCCGATGGCCTTCATCGGCCACACCAGCGGGCACACGGCGGCGCAGTGGAGTGGCTTCTGGGCAATCAGCGCCGGTGTGGCGGTGGTGGCCTCGATCCTCGGCAATGCGTTCTGGAACCGCGCCAGCCGCCTGCTGCCGCTGACCCTGACCGGCCAGATGATCGTGTTCGAGACGCTGTTCGCGCTGGCGTATGCCTTCGCCTGGCAGCAGCGCTGGCCTTCGCTGCTGGAAGCGTTGGCGATCGTGTTCCTGGTGGCCGGCGTGATGCTGTGCGCGCATGCCCATCGTACTCCACGGGCGATCGCCGAACATGCCGGCTGAATGCGTGCGTCAAGCGTGCTGATGCTGTCTTGGTCTCAGATGCAACCAAATGCCGGCACGTTGAGCGATGATCGCGGCGCTGGGTTTTTGCATCGCAGCACTTGACAGCAGGCCGGCGCTCAGTGTTTTCTGTGCGTCATGGTTCTTGATGCCGCCCACGCCAGCCTGATCGCCCCCGCCACTGCGGGCCGTTCGACTGCGCCGGTCGCCACCACCACCATTACCACCACCGTCACCACTGCCCTGGTGCGGCCCGTCGTCTTCGTGTAACTCCCGAAAACCACGGCCCCGCACCATACAGGTGGCGGGGAAACTCGACACCTGCATGGGACGGGGCCTCCTGCCGAGGTCTGCATGTCTTCCCACGCCCCCGCTCATCCCGTTGCCCCGGCCGATCTGGCTGCACCGTCCATCGTCGTGCACAAGTTCGGCGGCACCTCGGTGGCCGATGCCGAACGCTACCGCCATGTCGCGGGCCTGCTGCTGGCCCGTCCCGAATCGCTGCAGGTCACTGTCGTTTCGGCAATGAAGGGCGTCACTGACGCGCTGATCGAACTGGCCCAGCTGGCGGCCAAGGGCGACGAAGGCTGGCGCGAGGCCTGGCATGCGCTGCGCGCGCGTCACCGTGGCGCCGCCGTGGCCCTGCTGGGCGAGCAGGTGGGCGAGACCGTCGAATGGATCGACGCCCGCTTCGATCAACTGGCCGAAGTGCTGGCGGCGCTGGCGGTGATCGGCGAGCTGCCGCGCGAAGTACTCGACCGCGTGCAGGGCCTGGGCGAAGTATTCTCCGCGCAACTGCTTGGCACCCACCTGCGTGCCTTGGGCGAAGACTGTGCGGTACTCGATGCACGCGACGTGCTGGTGGTCGGGCATGGCGAACTGGGTGTGGATGTCGACTGGGAGTCCAGCGCGGACCGCCTGGCCAAGTGGCGCCTGCGGCATCCGCAGATGCGCCTGGTCGCCACCGGTTTCGTTGCCCGTGACCGCCATGACCGCATCACCACGCTCGGCCGCAATGGCAGCGACTATTCCGGCGCGATCTTCGCCGCGTTGTTCAATGCCGATGAACTGCACATCTGGACCGACGTCGACGGCGTGCTGTCGGCCGACCCGCGACTGGTGCCCGAAGCGGTGCAGCTGGAATCACTGAGCTACGACGAGGCCTGCGAGCTGGCTTATTTCGGCGCCAAGGTGGTGCATCCGCAGACGATGTCGCCGGCGATCCGCCTCGGCCTGCCGATCTTCATCCGCAATACCTTCCAGCCGGCGCATCCGGGGACGCGCATCAGCGCCGAGCGCTCGCCGCGCGGGCCGGTGAAGGGCCTGACCCTGAGCCCCGGGCTGTCCCTGTTGAACCTGGAAGGCACCGGCCTGATCGGCGTGCCCGGTACCGCCGAGCGCGTGTTCGCGGCGCTGCGCCAGGCGCAGGTGTCGGTGGTGATGATCTCGCAGGGTTCGTCAGAGCATTCGATCTGCTGCGTGGTGCGCGCTGCCGAAGCGGCGCGTGGCCGTGAGGCACTGCTGCACGCGTTCGCGCATGAACTGTCGGTAGGGCAGGTGCAGCGCGTGCAGGTCAGTGAGGGCGTCAGCGTGCTGGCGGCAGTGGGTGACGGCATGGCCGGCCAGCCCGGTGTTGCGGCGCGCCTGTTCGAGGCGCTGGGACGCGCGCAGGTGAACATCCTGGCGATCGCGCAGGGCTCGTCGGAGCGCAATATTTCTGTGGCGGTGGACAGTGCCGATGCCACCCGCGCATTGCGGGCCGCACATGCGGGCTTCTGGCTGTCGCCGCAGACGTTCGCGGTCGGTGTGATCGGGCCGGGCAACGTCGGCGCGGCACTGCTGGACCAGCTGCTGGCGGCCCGCCCGCAGCTGCTGGCCAAGGCCAATGTGGATCTTCGCCTGCGCGCGCTGGCCTCGCGTTCGCGCATGCGGCTGGAAGTGGATGGCCTGCACGCCGATTGGCGGGAGGCATTGCAGGACGCGGGCGAGCCCAGCGACCTGGATCGCTTCACCGAACACCTGCTGGCCGCGCACCTGCCGCATGCGGTGGTGATCGACTGCAGTGGCAGCGCCGACGTGGCCGAGCGCTATGAGGGCTGGCTGGCAGCCGGCATCCACGTGGTGACCCCGAACAAGCAGGCCGGTGCTGGCCCGCTGCCGCGCTACCAGCGCATCAGCGCTGCTGCGGCGGCCAGTGGTGCGCGCTTCCGCTACGAAGCCACGGTGGGCGCGGGCCTGCCGGTGATCACCACGCTGCGTGATCTGGTCGATACGGGCGACGAGGTGCTGGCGATCGAAGGCATCTTCTCCGGCACGCTGGCGTGGCTGTTCAACCGCTTCGACGGCAGTCAGCCGTTCTCGCAGCTGGTCGCGCAGGCGCGGTCGATGGGCTACACCGAGCCGGACCCGCGCGATGATCTTTCGGGCGTGGACGTGGCGCGCAAGCTGGTGATCCTCGCCCGCGAGGCCGGCCACGCGCTCAGCCTGGAACAGGTACAGGTGGAAAGCCTGGTGCCGGCGCTGCTGCGCGATGGCAGCGTGGATGACTTCATGGCGCGTCTGGGCGAGTCCGATGCCAGCCTGTTGCAGCGGTTGCAGGACGCGCGGGCGCGTGGCGCGGTGCTGCGCTACGTGGCACAGCTGGGCGCTGACGGTGCCTCGGTGGGCCTGCAGGAACTGCCCGCCGACCACGCCTTCGCCAACCTTCGGTTGACCGACAACGTGGTGCAGTTCCGTACCCGTCGCTACTGCGACAACCCGTTGGTGGTGCAGGGTCCGGGGGCCGGCCCGGAAGTCACCGCCGCCGGTGTGTTTGCCGACCTGCTGCGGGTCGCGGCCGGTGAAGGAGCGCGCCTGTGATCGCACGTGCGTTCGCGCCGGCCTCGGTGGCCAACGTGGCGGTGGGCTTCGACATTCTTGGCCATGCCATCGCCGGTGTTGGCGATACCGTGAGCGTGCGCCGCATCGATGAACCGCTGGTGCGCATCGAGGCGATCCGTGGCAGTGCGGTCGAGCTGCCGCTGGAGGCAGCCGGGAACACCGCCGGCGCTGCGCTGATGTCACTGCGCGAAGGCCTGGGCTTGGACTTCGGTTTCGCGGTGGAGATCGACAAGGGCATTCCGTTCGGTTCCGGCATGGGCGGTTCGGCAGCGTCATGCGTTGCTGCGCTGGTTGCCGCCAACGCGCTGCTGGATGTACCGCTGTCGCGCGAGGCGCTGTATCCGTTTGCGCTGGATGGCGAGGCGGTGGCCAGCGGTGGCCGCCACGGCGACAACGTGGGGCCGTTGCTGCTGGGTGGTTTTGCGCTGTGTACGGCCGACCGCCTGCTGCCAATTCCTGTGCCGGCGGCCTGGCACAGCCTGCTGGTGCATCCGCACGCGGTGCTGGAAACACGCCGTGCGCGCCAGGTGCTGCAGGGCAGCTACGCGCTGGGTGAATTCGTGGCACAGAGTGCGAACCTCGCGCTGGTACTCAGCGGTTGCCATCGTAGTGATGCGGCGCTGGTGCGGGCTGGATTGCGCGATGTGCTGGTCGAACCACGGCGGGCCGGCCTGATTGCAGGTTTCGAAGCAGCCCGCGATGCGGCGCTGTCGGCCCATGCAATGGGTGCGGGCATCTCCGGTGCCGGACCCAGCGTGTTCGCTTGGTTCGAGGACGCCGACCAGGCCCGCGCCGCTGCCGCACCGGTGCAGGCGGCATTTGCCGCCGCCGGTTTCGACAGCGATGCCTGGGTGTCGCCGCTGGATGCACCGGGAGCCCGCTTGTGCTGAATCCTTCCCCATTACTGGATACCGAACCCATGCAATTTGTTTCGACCCGGGGTCAGTCCCCGGCCGTTGGCCTCAGTGCGGCGATCGCTGCAGGATTGGCGCCCGATGGAGGGCTGTATGTTCCGCAGGTGCTGCCGGCGCCACGTGAGCTGCGGGCCGGCGCAACGCTGGCCGATACCGCCGCCGATCTGCTGGCACCGTTCTTTTCCGGCGACGCGCTGGAGTCTGCGTTGCCGTCGATCTGCCGGGAAGCGTTCGACTTTCAGGTTCCGCTGCGTGCACTGGGCGGCGGTGACCATGTGCTGGAGCTGTTCCATGGGCCGACGGCGGCGTTCAAGGATATCGGTGCGCGCTTCCTGGCCGGAACACTGTCGCGGCTGCAGGCCGGCAAGGACCGCGATCTGACGATTGTTGTCGCCACGTCTGGCGATACCGGCGCCGCCGTTGCTGCGGCCTTCCATCGCCAGCCCGGCGTGCGCGTGGTAGTGCTGTATCCGGATGGCCGCGTGTCACCGCGCCAGGCGCATCAGCTCGGTTGTTTCGGCGACAACATCCAGGCGCTGCGCGTGGCCGGTGCCTTCGACGATTGCCAGGCGATGGTCAAGCAGGCACTGGCTGACCGCGAACTGCAGGCGCAGGTGCCGCTGAGTTCGGCCAACAGCATCAGCCTCGGCCGCCTGCTGCCGCAGATGAGTTATTACGCGCATGCGGCGTTGTCCCATTACGCGACACATCGTCGTCGGCTCAACCTGGTGGTGCCGACCGGCAACCTTGGCAATGCGATGGCGGCCGTGCTGGCGCGCGCGCTGGGCGTGCCGATCGGGCAGATCGTGCTGGCCACCAATGCCAATGCGGTACTGCCGGCGTACTTCAATGGTGGCGACTACCAGCCGCAGGCCAGCGTGGCCACCGTGGCCAATGCAATGGACGTAGGGGCGCCCAGCAACTTTGAACGCCTGCGCTGGCTTTACCTCGGAGATGACGCCGAGCTGCGCGCTGCGTTCCGCGCGTTCGCGGTGGATGACGTGACCATCCGCGCGACGATTGCGGCGGCGCACGCCAGCAACGGCGAACTGTTCTGCCCGCATACGGCCACAGCGGTGAAGGTGCTGCAGGACCTGCGCGCGCGCGGCGCCAAGGGCGACTGGGCGGTGGTGGCTACCGCACATCCGGCCAAGTTCGAGGCAGTGGTGGAGCCGTTGATTGGCGAATCAGTGGCCGTGCCGCCGGCGCTGGATGCGTTGCTGCAGCGGCCCGCGCACGCGGAACCGTTGGCCGCGGAGTATGCGGCGCTGCGCGAGGTGTTGCTGCGTTGATCGAAGGCATCTGGGGTTGCCGGCCAGCGTGCGCAACCCGTCCTCGTCGAGGATCTCCACCACGTTCAGGTGGGGCAGGGCGATCAACCCCTGCTGGCGCAGCTTGGTGAAGGTACGGCTGACCGTTTCCATGGTCAGGCCCAGATGGTCGGCGATGTCGCCACGCCCCATTGGCAGCGAGACGCGCAGGCCATCGCCACCCAGCTTGGCCTCGCGCGCGGCCAGGCGCAGCAGGAAGTCGGCCACTTTCTCGGCCGGCTGCAGCCGCGCCAGTGCCAGCGCGGCATCCTGCGCGGCGTCCAGCTCCTGGCAGGCACGCTGCAGCAGCTTGCGTTCCAGGTGCGGGAAACGGCTGCGAAGCGCCTTCATCTGCGGCAGCGCGACACGGCATACGCGGCTGTCTGCGATGGCCTCGATATCGTAGCGGTGGTGGTCACTGCCGCTCAGGCCCAGGTAGTCGCCGGGAAGCACGAAGCCATTGATCTGGCGGCGGCCATCGGCCAGGGTGCGCACCAGGCGCAGGGCGCCGCCGGTCAATGTATAGACATGGTCGCGCTCTTCGCCGGTGCGGGCCAGGGTACTGCCCATGCTGACCTGCTGGGAAACGGTGACCTGTTCCAGTGCCTGCACTTCATCGGGCGACAGCGCCGAGCACACCGCAAGGTGGCGAACCGAGCAGTGCAGGCAGTCCAGCGTGTTGCAGGACGGCGAGGCGGGATCGTTGGTGGCGGGCGGAGCGCCGGAAGGCCGTGACATGTTGCGGGGGCGTATCGCGGGCGGGGAGGGCCTTATGATACTTCAAGCGGCCGTTCGACCCTGCCCGAGGCGGGGGCGCTAGAATGTCGCCCCCTCCCACGTCCCGTTCCAGCAGGAGTTCCGCCCGTGATCAAGCCCCGTACCCCGCCCGGCACCCTTGAACTGCTGCCGCGCGAGCAGATTGCGTTCCAGCGCATGCTGGACGTCATCCGCCGCAACTACGAGCGCTTCGGGTTCCTGCCGGTGGAGACGCCGGTGTTCGAGCTGTCCGACGTGCTGCTGACCAAGTCCGGTGGCGAGACCGAGCGCCAGGTGTATTTCGTGCAGTCCACCGGTGCGCTGGCCAACGCCGCCGAATCGGGTGACCGTTCGCTGCCGGAAATGGCGCTGCGCTTCGACCTGACCGTGCCGCTGGCGCGCTACGTGGCCGAGCACGAGCATGAACTGACCTTCCCGTTCCGTCGCTACCAGATGCAGCGGGTGTACCGCGGCGAGCGCGCCCAACGCGGCCGCTTCCGTGAGTTCTACCAGTGCGACATCGACGTGATCGGCAAGGACAGCCTGAGCGTGCGATACGACGCCGAAGTGCTGGCGGTCATCCACGCGGTGTTCTCGGAACTGCGCATCGGTGACTTCAGCATCCAGCTGAACAACCGCAAGCTGATGCGTGGCTTCTTCGAGAGCCTGGGCGTGGCCGAGGGCGAGCGCCAGCTGGCAGTGCTGCGCGAAGTGGACAAGCTGGACAAGCGCGGCGCCGATTACGTGCGCGAGACGCTGGTGGGCGAGGGCTTCGAGATTCCGGCCGAGCAGGTCGAGAAGATCCTGGCGTTCGTGGCCGTGCGTTCGCAGGGCCATGCCGATGCACTGGCGCAGCTGGCCACGCTTGAAGCCGACGCCGGTTCTTCGGAGATCCTGCGTACCGGCGTCGCCGAACTGCGCGAAGTGCTGCAGCTGGTGCAGGCGCTGGGCGTGCCGGAAACCGCGTACTGCCTGAATTTCTCCATTGCGCGCGGCCTGGACTACTACACCGGCACCGTCTACGAGACCACGCTGACCGACCACCCGCAGATCGGTTCGATCTGCTCGGGCGGCCGCTACGAAGACCTGGCCAGCCACTACAGCAAGTCGAAGCTGCCGGGCGTGGGCATCTCCATCGGCCTGTCGCGCCTGTTCTGGCAGCTGCGCGAAGCCGGCCTGATCGATGGCATCGAGGGCAGCAGCGTGCAGGCGCTGGTGGCGCTGATGGACGAGCAGGGCATGCCGCAGTCGCTGGACATCGCGCGCCGCCTGCGCGCCGGTGGCATCAACACCGAAGTGCAGATGGAGCCGAAGAAGATCGGCAAGCAGTTCCAGTACGCCGCCAAGGCCGGTATCCGCTTCGTGGTGCTGGCCGGTGAGGACGAGCTGGCGCGCGGCGTGGTGGCAGTGAAGGACCTGCTGCGCGAGCAGCAGTTCGAAGTCTCCCGTGACGAGTTGGCCAGCACCCTGCAGGTCGAGCTGGAGCAGTCGAAGGTGATGTAACGGCCCCTGGCAGCATGCAGCGCTTCAACGAAACGCCCACCAACCGGTGGGCGTTTTCGTTTCCGGGCCTCGTTCCGGGGTCAGGGCCGTTTTCCTCTGGAAAACAGATCCGACCCCGGCAGTCCCGACAGCTCGTGACCACCTGTCGAGGGCGGGGTCGGTCCGGAACCCAGCTGTGCCGATGCTCCGGCCTCTGCGGGTGCGGGTGCAGGGCAGCAGCCCTGCCGCACCCTCAACCCTCGATTTGACGCACTGCGCAAGAATGCGCTAATGTACTAACGCGCTATTACATTGATGCATGGAAACGACCCCGTGAAAGCCCGCCCCGAAATTGCCGCCAAAGACCCGAAGGCCGACCTTGAAGCCCTGGCCCGGGCCTTTGCCGCCCTGCGCGAGCCGGAACAGGTCGAGGCCTTCCTGCGCGATCTATGCACACCTGCCGAGCTGGAAGCCATGGCTGACCGCTGGAAGGTGGTGCCGCTGCTGCAGCAGGGCGTGCCGTATCGCGAGATCCACGAGCGCACCGGGGTCAGCGTGACCACCACCGGACGGGTGGCACGCACCCTTGAGCATGGCCATCGAGGCTATGCCGCCGCCATCGACCGCCTTGCCTCGCGCTGATCCGCGCCCCGTTCCGAACTTCGAGACCTCCCCCATGAGTGCAACCCAGGCAGCGCCGGCACGAGACCGGCTGCGTATCGCCATCCAGAAGAGTGGCCGGCTGGCCGAACCCGCGCGCAACCTACTCAGCGCCTGCGGCCTGAGCTGGCGCGAGAGCCGCGACAAGCTGTTCTGCTACGGCGAATCGCTGCCGGTGGACCTGCTGCTGGTGCGCGACGACGACATCCCCGGCCTGATCGCCGACGGCGTCTGCGACCTCGGCATCGTCGGTCGCAACGAGCTGGACGAGCAGGCCGCGGCACGTCGCCAGGTCGGCCTGCCGGATGCCTACCAGGCGCTGCGCGGGCTGGGCTTCGGCCAGTGCCGGCTGATGCTGGCGGTGCCGGAGGAGTGGCAATGGCAGGGTCCGGCGCAGCTGGCCGGCACCCGCATCGCCACCAGCTACCCGGCCATCCTCAAGCAGTGGCTGGCCGAGCAGGGTGTGGATGCACAGGTGGTCGAGCTGTCCGGATCGGTGGAAATCGCCCCGCGACTGGGTACCGCCGACCTGATCTGCGACCTCGTCTCCAGCGGCGCCACGCTGCGCGCCAACCAGCTGACCCCGGTGCACAACCTGCTCGACAGCGAGGCGGTGCTGGCGGGTGCGGTGCGCGTGCCGGATGATGCGCGTGCATCGCTGCGCGCGATGCTGCTGCGCCGCCTCGATGGCGTGGTACAGCGGCAGGACCGCAAGCTGCTGATGTTCCGCGCCAGCGAGGATCGCGTCGACGCGCTGTCGCAGCTGCTGGCCGATGCCGAGCCGCTGGTGCGGCTGCCGGCCGATGGCGGCGCGCTGCGCCTGCAGACCATGTGCCCCGGCCCGCTGAGCTGGCAGCGCATGGAAGAACTCGAGCGCGCTGGCGCGCAGGGCCTGATGGTGTTGAGCGTGGAGCGGTCGCTGGCATGAACCGTCTGATCTGGTCCCGACTTGATGAGACCGCGCGCAGCGCGGCGCTGACCCGCCCGGTGCAGACCGTGGCGCAGCAGACCCGCGACGCGGTGGCGACGCTGATTGCACAGGTGCGCACACAGGGCGACGACGCGCTGCGCGCGATCACCGCACGTTTCGACGGTGTCGAGCTGCGATCGTTCGAAGTGAGCGAAGCCGAGTTCGCAGCGGCCGATGCCGCCGTCCCCGCCGAACTGCGCCAGGCGATGGTCGAAGCTGCCGAACGCATCGCCCGCTTCCACGCCGCCGGCGTGGTTACGGGGTATGCGGTGGAAACCGCGCCGGGCGTGGTCTGCGAACGCATGCTGCGGCCGATCGGCCGCGTCGGCCTGTACGTGCCGGCCGGCAGCGCACCGCTGCCGTCCACCGCGTTGATGCTGGGCGTGCCCGCGCAGCTGGCCGGCTGCCCGCAGGTGGTGCTGTGCACGCCGCCACGCGCCGACGGCACGGCCGATCCTGCGGTGCTGGTGGCCGCACGCCTGACCGGCGTGCAGCGCGTGTTCAAGCTGGGCGGCGCCCAGGCCATCGCTGCGATGGCTTACGGCACCGCCAGCATTCCGGCCTGTGACAAGCTGTTCGGGCCGGGCAACAGCTTCGTGACCGAAGCCAAGCAGCAGGTCGCACAGGACGGCGCCGCCGCCATCGACATGCCGGCCGGTCCCTCCGAAGTGCTGGTGATTGCCGATGCAGGTGCAAACCCGGCGTTCGTCGCAGCCGACCTGCTATCGCAGGCCGAGCACGGCCCGGATTCGCAGGTGCTGCTGCTGACCGACGATGCCGCGATGCTGGCGGCGGTCGAGGCCGAAGTCGAGCGCCAGGTGGCCTTGCTGCCGCGCCAGCAGATCGCACGCCAGGCGCTGTCGGCCTCGCGGCTGATCCAGGTCGATTCGTTGGACGAAGCCTTCGCGATCAGCAACCGCTATGCGCCGGAGCACCTGATCCTGGCGCTGCGTGATGCGCGCGCGTGGCTGGACAAGGTGCAGGCGGCCGGCTCGGTGTTCCTGGGGGATTACACGCCCGAAGCACTGGGCGACTACTGCAGCGGCACCAACCACGTGCTGCCGACCGCCGGTGCCGCGCGTGCCTACAGTGGCGTCAGCGTCGCCAGCTTCCAGAACCTGATCAGCGTGCAGAGCGCCAGCGCCGCGGGATTGGCGGCAATCGGCGGCTGCGCGCGCATCATCGCCAGTGCCGAAGGCCTGGATGCGCATGAGCGTGCGGTTGCCCTGCGCATGGAGGTGGCAGCATGAGCACGGCGATCGAAGATGTGCTGGCGCTGGTGCGCCCGGACCTGCAGGCGTTCGCCGGTTACAGTTCGGCGCGCAGTGCGGCGGTGCAGGGCGAGGTCTGGTTGAACGCCAATGAATCGGCCTGGGCCAATCCCGCTGATGCCGCGGGCAGCAGCCGGCGCTATCCCGAACCGCAGCCGTTGGCATTGCGTGAGGGACTGGCGGCGATGTACGGCGTGACGCCACAGCAGCTGCTGATCGGTCGCGGCAGCGACGAAGCCATTGATCTGCTGGTGCGCGCGCTGTGCGTGCCGGGTCGCGATGGCGTGCTGGTCACGCCGCCGGTGTTTGGCATGTACGCCGTCTGCGCACGCCTGCAGGGTGCCGCCTTGATTGAAGTGCCGCTGGTGGACAGCGAGGATGGACTGCGCACCGATCTGGATGCGGTGATCGACGCGGCCAAGGCGCAGGGTGCCAAGCTGGTGTTCCTGTGTGCGCCGTCGAACCCGGCCGGCAGTGACATCGCCCTGGATGAGGTCGAGCGCGTGGCGGTTGCGCTGCGCGGGCAGGCGCTGGTCGTGGTGGACGAGGCCTATGTCGAGTATGCACAACGGCCGTCGGCGACCACGTTGCTGGCCGCGCACGCCAATCTGGCGGTGCTGCGCACGCTGTCGAAGGCGCACGCGCTCGCGGCCGCCCGCGTTGGCACGCTGATCGCTGCCTCGGAGCTGATTGCCCTGCTTCGTCGCTGCCAGGCGCCGTACCCGGTGCCGACGCCGTGCGCGGAACTGGCCGTGCAGGCACTGCAGCCGGCCGCGCTGGCGCGCACCGCCGAGCGCGTGGCCACGGTCATCGCTGAACGCGAGCGCCTGCGAACGGCACTGGCCAGCCTGCCCGGTGTACGCCGGGTGTATGCCTCGTCCGGCAACTACCTGCTGGTCCGCTTCGCCGATGCGCAGGCGGCGTTCGACACGTTGCTGAATGCCGGTGTGGTGGTGCGCGACCAGCGCGCCGCGCCGCAGCTGGGTGATGCATTGCGCATCAGCATCGGCAGTCCCGAAGAGAATGACCGCGTGCTTGCGGCCCTGTCGGCGCGGAGGGCCGCAGCATGACCCCGATCCTGTTCATCGACCGCGACGGCACCCTCATCGAGGAGCCGTCCGATTTCCAGATCGATGCCTACGAGAAGCTGCGCTTCGTGCCGCAGGTGATCCCGGCGCTGCTGAAGCTGCGGGATGCCGGCTACCAGTTCGTGATCGTCACCAACCAGGATGGCCTCGGCAGCGACAGCTACCCGCGCGCCAGCTTCGATGGCCCCAACGAGCTGATGCTGCAGATCTTCGAGAGCCAGGGCATCACCTTCCGTGACGTACTGATCGATTGCAGTTGGCCCCAGGACAATGCGCCGACCCGCAAGCCGGGCATCGGCCTGATGACCGCCTACCTGCAGGACCGCAGCATCGACTGGGCGCGTTCGGGCATGGTGGGTGACCGCATCACCGACCTGCAGTTCGCTGACAACCTCAACATCCGCGGTTTCCAGCTGCGCACCGAGCAGTTCGGGGGCGAGTGGGACTGGCCGGGCATCGCCCATGCGCTGGCCGACGCGCCGCGCACCGCCGTTGTCCAGCGCAACACCAAAGAAACGAAGATCCGCGTTGAGCTGGACCTGGACCGCGCGGGCGATGCACGCATTGCCACCGGCCTGCCGTTCTTCGACCACATGCTGGAGCAGATCGGCAAGCACGGCGGCTTCGCGCTGGACATCCAGGCCGAGGGTGACCTGCACATCGACGAGCACCACACCATCGAGGACACCGGGCTGGCCCTGGGCCAGGCCCTGCGCGAGGCGTTGGGCGACAAGCGCGGCATTGGCCGCTACGGCTTCACCCTGCCGATGGACGAGACGCTGGCCAGCGCCGCACTGGATTTCAGCGGCCGCCCCTACTTCGTGTTCGAGGGCGAGTTCAAGCGCGAGCGCGTGGGCGATATGCCGACCGAGCTGGTGCCGCATTTCTTCCGCTCGCTGTGCGATGCCAGCGGCCTGAACCTCAACCTGCAGGTACGCGGCGACAACGATCACCACAAGGTGGAGGCCTGCTTCAAGGCGCTGGCGCGCGCGCTGCGTCCGGCGCTGGCCCGGCAGGGCACGGCACTGCCGAGTACCAAGGGGGCGTTGTGAGCGATGTTGCGCTGATCGATGCCGGTGGCGCCAACCTGGGCTCGGTGCGCTACGCACTGGAGCGCCTGGGCGCGACGGTGCGGCTGGTGCGCGATGCGGACGGCCTGGTTGGTGCGCGGCGGGTGATCCTGCCCGGCGTCGGCGCCGCCGGTCCCGGCATGCAGCGCCTGCACGCTCAGGGCCTGGTGGAACCGCTGCAGCGACTGGAGGTGCCGTTGATGGGCATCTGCCTGGGCATGCAGCTGCTGTTCGAACGCTCCGAGGAAGCGGGCGTAGAGACACTGGGACTGATTCCGGGCGTGGTACGCAAGCTGGTGCCGGCCTGTGGCATCCGCGTGCCGCACATGGGCTGGAACCGCCTGCTGCCGCTGCGCGAATCGCTGCTGCTGCGCGGCGTGCCGGAGCGTGCCAGCGCCTACTTCGTGCACAGCTACGCCGCGCCCCTCAATACCCACACCGTCGCTGCCTGCGACCACGGCGGCCTGTTCACTGCCGTGGTGGAGCAGGGGCGTTACTACGGCGCACAGTTCCACCCCGAGCGCTCCGGCGAGACCGGCTCGCTGATGCTGCGCAATTTTCTCGAGGGCACTGCTGCATGAGTTTCATCGTCTACCCCGCGCTGGATATCCGCGACGGCCGCGTGGTGCGGCTGCGCCAGGGCGACTACGCGCAGGAAACCTCGTATGGCGACGATCCGTTGCCACGCGCGCAGGCCTTCGCCGCGCAGGGTGCGCAGTGGATGCATCTGGTCGATCTGGACGCTGCGCGCGCCGGTGGCTATACGCTGGCGCCGCTACTGTCGTCGATCCGCGCGCAGACATCGCTGCAGGTGCAGACCGGCGGTGGCGTGCGCGGCCGCGACGATGTGGCGCGCATCCTCGATGCCGGCGCCGGTCGCGTGGTGGTCGGCTCGCTGGCGGTGCGTCGCCCCGATGAAGTGGTCGGCTGGCTGGAGGAATTCGGCGCCGAGCGCATCACGATTGCGCTGGACGCGCGCCAGGACGCACAGGGGCAGTGGCAGCTGCCGGTGCACGGCTGGACCGAGAACGCCGGGGTGACCCTGGATGAGCTGGCTCAGCGCTACGCGCGCGCCGGCATGCGCCACCTGCTGTGTACCGACATCGCCCGGGACGGCATGCTGGCCGGGCCCAACATCTGCCTCTACCGGCACTTGTCGGGGTTGCTGCCGGGGGTGGCGGTGCAGGCCTCCGGAGGCATCCGCGACGTGGCCGATGTGGCCGAGGCGCGTGCCGCCGGCTGTGGCGGTGCGATCCTCGGCAAGGCACTGCTGGAGCAGCGCATGGACCTGGCGGAGGCGCTGGCATGTTGAGCCGCCGCATCATTCCCTGCCTGGACGTGCGCGATGGCCGCGTGGTCAAGGGCGTGCGCTTCCGCGACCACGTCGACATGGGCGACATCGCCGAGTTGGCGCAGCGCTATCGCGACCAGGGGGCGGACGAGCTGGTGTTCTATGACATCGGCGCCAGCCCCGAGGCGCGTTCGGTCGACGTGGCGTGGATCGAGCGCATCGCGCGGCTGATCGACATTCCGTTCTGCGTGGCCGGTGGCATCGACAGCGTGGAGACCGCGCGCCGCGTGCTGTTTGCCGGTGCCGACAAGGTGTCGATCAACTCGCCGGCGCTGGGGCGCCCGGAGCTGATCACCGAGCTGGCGGACGAGTTCGGCGTGCAGTGCGTGGTGGTCGGTGTCGACTCGGTACGCGAAGCGGATGGCCAGTGGCGGGTGCGGCGTTTCAGCGGCGACCCGGACAAGACCCAGGCGGTGCCGCTGCGCACCCTGGACTGGATTGTCGAGGCGCAACGGCGGGGCGCCGGTGAGATCGTGCTGAACTGCATGGACAGCGATGGCGTACGCCGTGGCTACGATGTCGTGCAGCTGCAGCAGGCGAGGGCCCTGTGCCAGGTGCCGCTGATCGCCTCCGGCGGTGCGGGTGCGATGGCGCACTTCGCCGAAGCCTTCGACCAGGCCGACGTCGACGGCGCGCTGGCCGCCAGCGTGTTCCACAGCGGCGCCATCGCCATTCCAGAATTGAAGCGCTACCTGCGCGGACAGCAGATCGAGGTGCGGGATGTCTATTGAAGTCAGGCCGTCGTTGGACGCATTGCAGGCGCTGGATTGGGCCAAGGGTGACGGCCTGCTGCCGGCGGTGGTTCAGGATGCCGATACCCTGCAGGTACTGATGCTGGGCTATGTGAGTGCCGAATCGCTGGCGGCCACGCTGGCCATCGGCCACATGACCTTCTTCAGCCGCAGCAAGCAGCGGTTGTGGACCAAGGGCGAGCAGTCCGGCAACGTGCTGGTGGTGCAGTCGATCAGCGTCGACTGCGATGCCGATACTTTGCTGATGATGGCACGGCCGGCGGGGCCAACCTGCCACACCGGTGCAGAGAGCTGCTTCGACCAGGCGCCGAAGGATTTCCTGGGCGGGCTGGGCCAGCTGGTGGCGATGCGTGAGGCGCAGCGTCCGCCGGGCAGCTATACGACCAGCCTGTTCGAGGGCGGCATCCGCCGTATCGCGCAGAAGGTGGGCGAGGAGGGCGTGGAGACCGCCCTGGCGGCGGTGGCGCAGGATGACGAAGCGCTGCTCGGCGAGGCTTCGGACCTGCTGTATCACCTGCTGGTGCTGCTGCGCGCGCGTGGCTTGTCGCTGGATGATGCGCGCGCGGTACTGGAAAAACGCCATCGTTGAAGTGGGGTAGTGCCGGCCGCTGGCCGGCAA
>NZ_JAPTFQ010000129.1:0-6473 GCF_030985535.1 Stenotrophomonas sp. Sm2128 | reverse complement strand
GGGGGGGGTTTTTTTTTTGGGGCGCCCGCTCCGCGGGGGGCCTCTGCATATCCCCATATATGGTTCCCGCACCCCATCCCTTCTGTGAAATCCGTCGCCATGATGGTTGCGGGCGCAACTACTTCATCCAAGCGAAAGCACGCCGCTGCAACGCTTTCGCGCTGTCATCCCTACGCAACCGAATGTGATCTGCGTCCATAAAGTCCACGCGGACGGCGCCGTTATTTCGCAATGACGGTCGTCACCGAACCCCACCGGGCACCCCCGTTCGCTCTGCAACCACCCCCGAACCGGCGCACAGACGCCGGCACTCTGCCCACCTGGAGCACCCTGCATGAAGTGGTTCCAAGATCTGCCCATCGCCCGCAAGCTGGCCGTGGGGTTCACCCTCACCACCTTGATGACCCTGATCCTCGGCGCCTTCGCACTGCTGCGCCTGAGCGAAGCCAACGCGCAGTTGCGCGAGATGGCTGGCAACGACATCCCCTCGGTCCAGCACCTGGGCGAGGCGCGCTCGCAGCTGGGAGAATTCCGCACCTATGAACTTGCACAGCTGAGCATGCTCGACCAGCCGGAGAAGGTCGCCGACTACAACAAGCGCATGGACGACACCGCCAAGGCCGTGCATGACGAGCTGGCCGCTTACTCGGCGCTGCCGGCGCTGGCCAAGGAGCGTGAACTCTATCGCGCGGCCAGCGCACAGCTGGACCGCTACTTCGCCGCCAACAAGGCGATGCGCGACGCCGTGGCCGCCGGTGATGGCGCTCGGGCACAGCAGATATCCGACGAGCAGTCGCGCCCGGCGCGTCGCGACCTGTTCGCTGCGATGAAGGCCCTGGGCACCCACATCGCCGGCCAGATGGACGGCAAGATCGCCGACGCCAACGCCACCCATCGCAACAGCATGATCGCCATCATCGGCTGCATCGTCCTGCTGTCCCTTGTGGCCGCTGCGCTGGCCATCGTCATCTCACGTGCAGTGACCGGCCCCCTGGGCAAGGCCGTGAACGCCATCCAGGCCGTCGCACGCGGCGACCTCAGCGTCACCACCCAGAGCACCGGCAAGGACGAGGCTGGCCGCATGCTGGCGGCCACCGCCGACATGACCGCGATGCTGCGCCGCTTCAGCGAACAGACCCAGTTGATGGCACAGATGCATGCCGGCCCGGACATCAGCCACCGTATTCCGGAAGACTTCCCGGGCGTCTACGGCCAGCTGGCCAGCGGCATCAACACGGTGATCTTCGAACACCTCGATGCGATCGTCGATGCCATTGAAGTGCTCAACCAGTACGCCATCGGCAACCTCGCCCCGGACGCCCGCCGCCTGCCCGGCAGCCGCGCGATCCTGCACGAGTCGATGGACGCGGCCAAGGCCAGCCTACTGGCCATCAACACACAGATCCAGCAGCTGGCCTCGGCCGCCGCCGCCGGCGACTTCAGCCAGCGCGGTGATGCGCAGCGTTTCGATCACGATTTCCGCGTGATGATCGAGCAGCTCAACAGCATGATGCAGGTGGCCGACGGCAACCTCGGCCAGCTCTCGCAGCTGCTGCAGTCGATCGCCGCCGGCGACCTGACCGCACGCATGGACGGCCAGTTCAACGGCGTGTTCGCGCGCATGCGTGACGACGCCAACACCACCGTCGCACAGCTGACCCAGATCGTCGGCCAGATCCAGGCCAGTGCCTCCAGCATCACCCTCGCCGCTGGCGAGATCGCGTCCGGCAACAGCGACCTGTCGCGCCGTACCGAGCAGCAGGCCGCCAACCTGGAAGAGACCGCCGCCTCGATGGAGGAACTGACCTCCACCGTGCGCCAGAACGCCGAGCACGCCCGGCAGGCCAACCAGCTCGCCATCGGCGCGCACGGTGTCGCTTCGCAGGGCGGCGAGGTGGTCGGCCAGGTGGTCACCACCATGTCGGCCATCGAAGCCTCGTCGAAGAAGATCGCCGAGATCATCAGCGTCATCGACGGCATCGCGTTCCAGACCAACATCCTGGCGCTGAACGCCGCAGTGGAGGCCGCGCGTGCCGGCGAGCAGGGCCGTGGTTTCGCCGTGGTCGCCAGCGAAGTGCGTACCCTCGCCCAGCGTTCGGCTGCGGCGGCCAAGGAGATCAAGGGCCTGATCGATGATTCGGTCGGCAAGGTCGCCGAAGGCTCCAGCCTGGTGCACCAGGCCGGCAGCACCATGGGCGAGATCGTCGCCTCGGTGCAGCGCGTGACCGACATCATGGCCGAGATCTCCGCCGCTTCGCAGGAACAGAGCGCCGGCATCGAGCAGGTCAACCAGACCGTGGTGCAGATGGACGAAACCACGCAGCAGAATGCCGCGCTGGTGGAGGAAGCGACTGCTGCGGCGCGCGCCATGGAAGACCAGGCCGTGCAGCTGGGCGAAGCCGTGGCGCGCTTCCGGCTGGCATCGCAGGGCGTCGCCGCTGCGCCGGCACGCTTGGCCAATGCACCGCAGCCACGTCAGGTCGCGGCCGCCCTGCCCGTCACCAAGGCAGTACCGACACGGCCGCTGCGGGCGTCGGCCGCCCAGCCGGCGCTGGCTGCCGAGGGTGATTGGCAGGAGTTCTGACCCCACGCAGAAAGCATCCGCCCATGGGATGGATGCACCAGCGCGGCGGGCCACGGGGTCAGATCCCTTTCCCACGGGAAAGGGATCTGACCCCTTATGCATGGAAAGTGATGCAAATCCCACTTCATAATCCAATGAAGAGGCCGATATCCCCATCGAGCCTGCACCGACGCGTGCTGGCGCCCGCCCCTGATCACAGACTCCATGTCCGACGGCCACGACACTGAACTGCATGATGTCCACGCGGCCGACGCCGCGGACGAACGCTTCCTGGTCCGCAACCCCCGCCAGCTGCGGCAGCTGCTGCGCTCGCTGATCAACCAGCGATCACTGATCAACGCGCATATCGACGGCCGGGATCGTTCCTTCCCGACCGCCCTGCTTGATCTCGACGAGGACGAAGACTACCTGCTGCTCGACGGCAGCCCGCAGGAGGCATCGAACCGTGCCGCCGAGCAGGCCGACCACCTGCTCTGCTTCGCCCAGCTTGAACGTGTCCTTGTGCGGTTCCGCCTGCACGAACTGCAGCGCGTGGACAACGATGGCCACGTCGCCTTCCGCGCCCCGCTGCCGGACGAACTGGTGCATCTGCAGCGCCGTGAGCTGTACCGGCTGGAGACCCCGGTCACCGACTCGCCGCATCTGCTGCTGCCACCCGGCGAAGCACGTGCCGAAGCGCTGTCGATGCGGGTGGTGGACATCAGCGGTGGCGGCCTGGCCGTAGTGGTTCCCAACGACTGCGCCGTATTCGGCCTGCAGAAGCGCTACCCGGCGCAGCTGTCGCTGCCCGATGGCCCCGACCTGGACATCGAACTGGTGGTCTGCAACCTGCTGCCACAGCGACAGCCCAATGGCATCGAGGTCAAGCGCGTGGGAATGCGCTTTGACAGCCTGCCGCGCGGCGGCGACAGCGCCATCCAGCGCTACATCTTCCGCATCGACCGCCAGCGCAAGGCGCGCCGCAACGGCGAGCTCTGAGGCCCGTCCGACCGTTCGTGCCGGCCAGCGGCCCGCACTACCGATCTTCGGCGGATCCACGCCATATGCGCGTGCCGGCCGCGCCGCGGCAGATCCACGCCATGCGTGGATGCCTCTCCCCCGGCACCTAAAGTCCCCCCACGCGGGGCCGATATCGAGCCTGACACCGGGACTTCCGGCAGAACCAGGACCCCTCGATGAACGACAAGACCAGCTCCGCCGCCAGCGCCGGTGGCGAATTCCTCAGCTTCACCCTCGGCGCCGAGCACTACGGCGTGGACATCCTCAAGGTGCAGGAGATCCGTGGCTACGATGCGGTCACCCGCGTGCCGGACGCCCCGGACTACATCAAGGGTGTGATCAACCTGCGCGGCACCATCGTGCCGGTCATCGACCTGCGCTTGAAGCTGCGCCTGGACAACGCCCGCTACGACGCCTTCACCGTGATGATCGTGCTCAACGTCGAAGACCGCGTGGTCGGCATCGTGGTCGACAGCGTGTCGGACGTGATCCCGCTGTCGGCCGAGCAGATCCGCCCGACCCCGGAGTTCGGCGCTGCAGTCGACACCCGCTTCATCTCCGGCATCGGCACCCACGACGACCGCATGCTGATCCTGCTGGACATCGAGACCCTGCTCGACAGCGCCGACATGGGCCAGGCCTCCCTCGCCGAAGACGCTGCCGCCTGATCCATCGGACCTGCTTCACGTTCTGGTCACAAAACCCTTCAGTTCCCCCCAGCGGTGCCGATAGGGGGACAGAAGCCGGTCGCGCAGGAGCGCGCGGAACCGGAACGACCATCACCATCCCCGGAGATACACCTCGATGAAGTCCCTGCTTGCGTTCGTTTCGGCCGCTGTCCTGGCCACCACCGCTTCCTCCGCGTTCGCCCAGGCGGCCGACATGATCCCGCCGGAACTGGCCCCGCGTTCGGTCGGCAAGGACGGCATGGTCTGTGGCAAGGTCGAAAAGGCCCGCTACGCAGAAGGTTCCGAAGGCCAGCCGACCTTCCTGTACATGGGCGGCGCCTTCCCGCGTCACACCTTCTCGGCCCGCATCGCCGGCGAGAACCGCGGCAAGTTCTCCTTCCCGCTGGAAACCCTGGAAGGCAAGACCGTGTGCGTGATCGGCAAGATCCAGCGCGACGCCTCGCGCGCGGAAATCGAAGTCAGCTCGCCGGCCGGCCTGAAGCTGGCCAACATCAAGTAATCCGCTGTCCGTCGAACCACGCCGGAGCTTGTGCCGGCGTGGTTTCTGCTGCAACCGGGCCCGACGCCCGGACGCGTCTGCCTTAGGAGATCGCAACGCCCATGCCGTGGATCAACAACCTGAAACTGATGCCGAAGCTGCTGTTGACCTTCGGCGTCCTCCTGCTGGTGATGCTGCTGCAGGGCATCGTCGCCTATCGCGGACTGCATTCGCTGAACAACGTCACCACCGAGTTGGCCGGTTCGCGCATGGAAAGCATCCGCATGGCCGGCGAGATGCGCGGCATGCTGGGCGAGTACCGCAATGCCGCCTACCAGCAGCTGATCCGCGCCAGCGATGACGTCAAGTCCGACGCGCGCAAGCAGGCCGTCGACCTGCGCACCAGCATGGACACGTCGATCAAGGAATACCCGAAGCTTGTCGACAACGCGCAGCAGAAGAAGCTGTTCGATACCTTCGCCAAGGAATGGAAGGACGCCCTGGCCTCCTACGACAGCGTCACCGAGATGCTGGAGCTGGACCTGCCGGACGATGCCATCGATACCTTCGTGGGCGAGACCCGCACCAAGCACCGCAAGGCTGCATCCGCGCTGGAAGCGCTGATCGCCGAAGACAACCGCCTCGCCCGCGCCTCGCGCGAAGAGGCCGCGTCCACCTATTCCGCCTCCGCCGTGCTGACCGTGATCGCCCTGCTGGGCGGCGCCGCGCTCGGCCTGGTGCTGGTCTGGCTGTTCGCGCGCGCCCTGGTCGGCAGCGTGCGTGGCGCCGTGTCGGTTGCCAACGACGTGGCCGGCGGCAAGCTTGATGGCCACATCGACGTCAGCCGCCAGGACGAAGTGGGCGAGCTGATGCAGGCCATGCAGCGCATGCAGCGCGACCTGCGCGAACGCATCGAAACCGACCAGGCCGTTGCCCGCGAGAACCTGCGCATCCGCACCGCGCTGGACTACAGCTCGACCGGTGTCTACCTGACCGATACCAGCAACACCATCGTCTACAGCAACCGCGCCCTGCAGCAGACCCTGAGCCAGTACCAGGATGAAGTACGCCGCGACCTGCCGGACTTCGATGCGCAGGCCTCGCTGATCGGCAAGCCGGTCACCGTGCTTGAACACCGCGGCGAGATGGACCAGACCCTGCTGGGCAATCTGAAGGCCCACGGCGTCGCCCGTCGCCCGATGCAGTACGGCGATGCCCAGTTCGCGCAGGTGGTGTCGACCATCCGCAACGAAGGCGGCGACACCGTCGGCTACGTGGTGGAATGGCGCGACCGCACCCAGGAAGCACTGGTCGAAGCCGAAGTGGCGCGCGTGATCGCCCAGGCCGCCGCCGGCGACCTGTCCGGCCGCATCGACGCCAGCGACAAGGAAGGCTTCTTCCTGCAGCTGGCCCAGCAGATCAACGGCCTGCTGGACGCCAATGCCGGAAGCATCGAACAGATCTCCGGCCTGCTCGCCGCGCTGTCGCAGGGTGACCTGACCGTGCGCATGCACGGCGACTACCAGGGCGTGTTCGCCCGCATGCGCGACGACGCCAACGCCACCGCCGCGCAGCTGAGTGAAATCGTCACCCGCATCAAGCAGTCCAGCCGTGCGATCAGCTCGGCCGCCGGCGAGATCGCCTCGGGCAACAGCGACCTGTCGCGCCGTACCGAGCAGCAGGCCGCCAACCTGGAAGAGACCGCCGCCTCGATGGAGGAACT